>CAZBRY010000298.1:0-2622 GCA_964494285.1 uncultured Lachnospiraceae bacterium | reverse complement strand
TTTGAAGGAAAAAACTCACAAGAAATAATAGAATGTTTAAAAAAAGAGGAATTTTATGATTTAAAAAGTATTGAGAAATGTGTACATGAATCATTTATGGAATTAGAGAAACGTGAGCAATACTGTGATATTATAATAAGTGATTATATTAAAGAAAATTATAGAGAAAAACAATTGTTTTATGCTCCCAATCATCCGATAAATGAAGTTATTAAAGAATGTGCAGATAGAATTTTAAATTTTATTGGAATTTCTAGTAGCAAGCAGCCATTAGATGATTATATAGAGAAATATTATTCATTACGTGGCGAGGATATTCCGATATATCCAAGTGTAATAAAAGGAATAGGATTAAAGAAATATGAAACTTATTTTTTCCCTAACAGATATATTCTTTTTGAAGCATATTCCTTTGAAGAATATATTGAGAAGTATTGTCAATTTTGTTTATTTTGACTTATAAATTACTTGTATTGGTGTTTAATGCCAGAATGGAGACCAACTATGAAAAAAATGTCGAGTATATTAAATTCTTTTAATTATACATATTTAGTAAGTAATAAAATCGAATGTATTAAAAGATATATTTCTGGATGCGTGATCCAGAAACAGGATATTTCATATCAAAGAATAATGAAAAGCTTATTTAATATAAAAGGAAATGAAATTCCTTTTTTCGATCTAAATGTTAATAATATATGTTCTTTAAGGTGTAAGAATTGTGATCAGGGTATGCCATATTTTAATAGACGTAAGATGTTCTTGGCAGACGAAATAATAAATGATTTGATTAATCTTTTTAAATATGTGGATTATGTATATCAAATAGGGATATTGGGAGGAGAACCTTTTTTAAATAAGGATTTAGATAAAGTAATAAACTATTGCTGTAATTCAAAAAAAATAGGTTCTATTATTGTTGTGACAAATGGAACCATATTCCCAAGTGAAAAAATATTGCAGTCTATGAGAAATAAGAAATTAATTTTGGGAATTAGTTGGTATCCATTGGAGGACATTGGTAAAAGGAGAAAGTTGATAGAATACTGTAAAAGTCATAATATTAATTTTCATGTTAGAAAAGATAACTGGTTGGATTTTGGAGATTTCAGGATGAAAAGAAATTATGATATTAAAGAAAAGCGAATTGCATTTAATGCATGCTTTCTAAAAGATTGCGTTCAGTTTAATGAAGGGTATTTGTTTAGATGTACAAAGAGCAGATTACTATTGGATCAAAAAATTGATTTTCCCCTAAAGAATGAATATATAAAAATAGAAAGTATACAATCTCGGAGAGAAATGAAAATAAGATTAAGAAAGTTTTATTCTTTATCTTATTTAAGCGCCTGTGATTACTGTAATTATGGAGAAAGACTTGTTAGTATTCCTTTAGGAGAACAATTATAATGTAAGCGCTTAGTATTTCGAGAGAACGCCGGTGGTTATGGAGATAGTTTCCATCAGCATTCACTTGTGAAAATCTAAGGAAGAAATTCAATTAAATTCACTTGCTTTTGCGTATAAATTATGATATAAATAAATCAAAGATACGTATCTTGTTTTACACATTTTGTGTCCTCCAAAACGGACGAGTACCTTACACGATGAAAAATGACTATCTGTTTCGTGCTGTCCTACAGACAAATAAGGCCGTTCTAAAGGGTCTGATCTGTTTTCTGCTCCATCTCGATCCTGACACAGTCTCCTCCACCACCATCGAAAACCCGATCGAGCTTAAAGCAAACAATAAACTAAAGATATGAGTTAAGCTTAATTGTAAGTATTTTAGTAATGAAAAATAAAAGCAAGAAATCACCGTTCACCCTTCCCAAGTCCCTCTCATATAGTATAGCAACCAAGTGCCATGAGAGGCATTTTCATGAATGAGTACTATCCCTTTGTAAACGAGCCGCTCCCCTATTCTTATAATGCGTTGGAGCCTTATATAGATGCCGAGACGATGTATCTTCATCATAATAAACATTTGCAGGCTTATATTGATAAGCTGAATGAAATTATGGAGCAGAATCCGTATATGCAGCAATTTTCGCTGCGTCAATTACTGAGTGACAGCAGCATTGTTCCGCCGGCATTAAAAGTACCTATTCGTAATAATGCCGGCGGCGTTTATAATCATCGAATGTTTTTTAATGGAATGTGTGCCGAGCCGAACGAGTTGTCCGATGGGATCTTAAAAACTATGGTGCTACAGGAGTTTGGCAGCGTGGAGCAGCTTTATGGGGAATTTAAAGCGGCGGCCCTATCTGTATTCGGTTCGGGGTATGCATGGCTGACCTATGAGAGCGGGCGCCTCGGCATTCTTACGACACCGAATCAGAATACGCCGTTGGAAGGCGGTTTTGTGCCAATATTGCTTGTGGACGTATGGGAACATGCCTATTATTTAAAAAATCAAAATCGCAGAGATGATTACCTCAATAATTATATGCACGTCATAGACTGGAGAAAGGTAGAAGTTAATTTAGCCAATGTGGTTTCTGCTTTTAGAAGCAGTAAAAGATAAGCTGTATAACGTTTGAAACAGCAAGTACTTTCCGGCAAACTGCAATTTGCGCCGGTCAGCGGTCGCTGATGCGTTTTCCAGCGGCCGCCCAGCGG
>CAZBRY010000297.1:0-2623 GCA_964494285.1 uncultured Lachnospiraceae bacterium | reverse complement strand
TTTGAGGGGAATACCGGACCGTACATTCTTTATACCATCGTCCGTATTAAATCAATCCTGAACAAATACCGGGAAATGGGCAATTCATTGGACTCTCTTGAGATCAGGGAAGCGCAGATCGAGTCCGAAAAAGCATTGATGCTGGAACTGTCGAAATTTAACGGTGTCATAATGACGGCCTATGAGGAAATTGCTCCTCATAAAGTCTGTGCTTACGTTTATGATACCGCAAATGCATTGAATAGATTTTATCATGAAAATAAAATTCTTTCGGAAACGGAGCAGGAGAAGCGCGCCGGTTGGATTGCCTTGCTGAAGCTGACAAAAGAAATACTGGAGACCTGCATCGATTTGCTCGGCTTCTGGGCTCCGGAGAGAATGTAACTTTACTGAATTTTTGTTTGCATTTATAAAAAGGGATCGATTTTTTGCATAATTCGATCCCTTTCTTGCCTGCATCACTCTTTTTATATGCCATTTACAGATTACAGCACCTGCACATGGAAAGCCGTTGTCTGCGGCGGAATGCTGGCCGTTTGGAAGTTCGCATGTGTGACTCTGACCAGCTGCCCAGGTCTTAAAAAACGCAGGCCGGTAGGGTTTCCGTTTCTGTCGCTGATTGTCGCGGTGCTGGGAATGACAAACCTCATTTGACTGTTGATATTATTGGGATTTCCCGTATAAATAAAGCGGTTGTTCACATCCACCGAAATAATACGATCTGTGGTGACACTCGCCGAAGGACGCATCTCATTTCTTGCGATGATCAAAAACGCGTTTGACTGAGGAGGAACGCTTCTTGTCATCATGGGAGAGAATATCGCATCTATCCACATCCCCTTTCGAATATTACATAAACACATATTTTGACCGAGTGAATTGAGCAGCACCGCATTTCTGCCGACCATCAACCTTAAAAGCATGATCGAGGTCATAGAATTCGCTTCGCGAACGGCATACGAAACCGTCAAATATCCGATAGATCCTTTTTGGATAAAAACATCTTCTACAAGGGCATTGTTGACAGACATCACGCCGCCCTGCTGGGAAATTGTTCCCCTTCTGTCATTGCTCATAATAAACCCCTGAAATTCTATTCTTTTACTTTTATTATATGATAACTGAAAGGATTGTTTCATATATAGATCGTCGGGGATTGTACTGTCGAAAGCTGTTCAGGTGTTCCCTTGAAATATCGTGTCTGTATCCTTACACAAGAACTGAACTGCTTTTCGTCCGGTCTCCGCCGCCACAGGCAGTCCACCCGGCGCCATAAGACGCTGACCCGCAAAGTAAACATTCTTTATACTTTCGGGCTTTGATGGATAACTATTCGGCATGCTTTCTCCCATCATCGTCATCCAAGAGCCCTTGTAGGAATGTAAATACTGTTCGTAGGTCAGAGGCGTTGCCACATCCCATACCGCAATTTTCCCTGCAATCTCAGGAATTCTATCCGACAGTATCTTGACATAGGCATCAGCCAGTATTTGCTTCTCACTTTCATAGGTTCCGTTCTCTCGGCATTTTTTCCAGAAATCGTAACTGTCTCCCCCAATCATTGCAGTCACTGCTGTGCAACCGTCCGGAGCATACCCCTGAAAGGCCGCATAATTATTAAAACCGATTACTGATTCAGGCACCCCTGCACAGATCAACGGTTCATCCAAAGTAAATAACATACTCTCCGGCCGATTCGACAAATCCGTCTCAATACCGAGGGAAATAAAAGTATTAAGCATGGGTATCGTATTCTCCCGCATGTCCATGGCCCATTTTTCGCATATCGGAGGGTCAAACAAGGCATCTATCGCGCAAAGTGTGTCCTGTGTAACAATCACCGCATCTGCCGGTATTTGTTCTTTTTCAATGATTACACCACGGGCGGTATTATTTTCAACCACAACCTTATTCACAAATTTGCCGTATTGTATGCAGCCGCCCAATTCCTCAAAATATTGAGCCATACGACCTGCCATACCCAGCGATCCCCCTTCGGGATACCCTCCATCCCCGGACGCAAGTGTCGAAAGAGTAAACATCAGCCCGACGGCATTAGTTTCGGAGCCTACGATACTTTGCAGCATTAGCCTTAGCAACGGACTTTTGAATCGTTCGGAATACGCCTTCGTGGTCAATTTGGAGTAAAACGCCATGCGAGGCATAGCAGGCATCATTTTAAAGAGATCTGACAGAGACATCGACATCTTTTTTTTCACTTTCACGCCCTTGATATCTCTAATAGGCATACTAACCCTTCCGAACTTCTCCAAATCGCGGCATAAAAACAGTATTTCTTTCCTATCCTCCGGAGATACCTCTAAAAAGTGCCGCTTAAGTTTGTTAATATCACGATAGAGGCATGCCGTCTGGCCTTTGTGTTCAAAAACGTAAAATGGATCGCGATTTAATATTTTAACGCTGTCATTTAGTGCTCCCACTTCTCGCCATAGCTTATTCAGCGGTGCTCTAGGCGATGATCCGGTGAGCCAGTGCATCCCGCCCTCAAAAAGGTAGCCCTTTCTTCTCCAGCTGGTGGAGGCTCCTCCCGGAATCTTGTGGCTTTCATAAATTGTAACCTCAAATCCACTTTGGCGGGCATAAATCCCTGCCGTCAGGCCTG
>CAZBRY010000296.1:0-2629 GCA_964494285.1 uncultured Lachnospiraceae bacterium | reverse complement strand
AACGGCCTTTGTGTAATAAGCGTCTGGGAGCCGCCAAGCCGGCCGGCCACGCTGTAAATTGCAGACACCTCCAGACATTCCTCCATAGAAAGCGGCGGAAGAATCGTCGGAATACATTTGGCAAGCATTGTCTTTCCTGCCCCCGGTGGACCAAACATGACTAAATTATGCATTCCCGCCGCCGCGATTTCTAATCCGCGCTTTACAAAGCACTGACCCTGCACATCCTTTAAATCATATCCATATTCAGACTTTAGTCCAAGCAGTTTTTTTCCGAGAAACGGTTCCGGATTGATGGGGCAGCTTCCTCTTAAATAGTCTGACAGCTGTGCCAGGCTTTCCACACCGATAATCTCCATTCCATCTACAACTGCACCCTCCGCCGCGTTGCCCTTCGGAATAATACAGCGCCGATATCCCGCTCTTTTGGCGGCTAAGAGGATCGGCAAAACCCCTCTGATTCCACCCACCTTCCCGCTCAGCAGAAGCTCTCCCGCTACGACTGTCTCCTCAATGCTTTCCGCCCTAAGTTCTCCCATCGAAATCAAAATACTGATGGCGACCGGCAAATCAAATCCGGTTCCTCTTTTTCTGATATTAGCCGGCGACAGATTTACAGTTACGCGTTTGACCGGCATGGCAAACCCGGTATTCTTGAGCGCAGTACGCACCCGCTCTCTCGCCTCCCTGACTTCACTTCCCAAATAGCCGACCAGCTCAAATACCGGCATTCCCTCCGCGATATCCGCTTCCACGCACACAAGATAACTATCGATGCCGTGCACACCTCCTGATAATACGCTACTTAACATAATATCCCCCTATACTCTGCTATGCTTCTTTATGCTGTTACATTTTATATTGGATTTACTACTGATTTGAATAATAAAATATGCTTCATTTGTGATATCTATCATACGATATCAACGATCATTTGTAAAGCTGCTTTTTATTTTTATTTTATTCTCCACATACTCTCAACATATGTTAGAAAATTTTTTCATATATTGCTATGAAACAGATCGGACGAAAGGCTACTATTCATATGCAATATCTTACGCTCATAAAAAGGGTGTCAGCTGTTGAAGCCCTTCTTCTTTTCTGCTTTGGAAGCGTTTGGATAGGCGGGCTTATACAAAACAAGGTTCCTGACACAGACGAACAAGCGGTAAAAACAGAAGTATTCGCGGAAAAGAACTATATCAAGTGGGTTGATTTTAATGTCTCCTATGAAGCTTTATGTGAAGCTTATCAATGGGACGTGGATACCTATCAGGAAGCGCTCGAGAACCCGGATGCCCTTCATGTAAGCTGGATTGAGCTGTTGGCCTATACGGGCACAAAGCACGGCGGTAAGTTTCCCTCAGGTAGCGTCTCTGAAATAAAAAAAACAGCAGAAACGCTAAGGAACAAAGAAACCTCCATCAAAGATTTGACAAAGAATCTGGAGTATTATTCTTATTATCTGGCAGCGTACACTGCTGTGTTGGATGGCTTTGTCGGAAAATATGAGATACAAAAGGCAGAGGAGGACGGCACAATCCGGTGGCAGCAATGTTATGGACTAAAAGCCTTTTCCCCTGTTGCAAAAGGCTTCGAATATAGCGACTACGATGACTTTGGGACTTCGAGGAGCTACGGCTATTCCAGACCCCATCTAGGCCACGACATGATGGGACAGACCGGAACACCGATCATAGCGATAGAATCTGGCTATGTGGAAGTGCTCGGATGGAATCAATATGGTGGGTGGCGTCTCGGAATTAGAAGTTTTGACAAAAAAAGGTGCTATTACTACGCCCATCTGCGTCAAAACTTCCCCTATTGTAAGGATCTTAAGGAAGGAAGCGTTGTCACAGCCGGTCAGGTGATCGGGTATATGGGGCACACCGGCTATAGTACTGAGGAAAATGTGAATAACATTAATATCACACACCTGCATTGGGGCTTGCAGCTTATTTTCGATGAATCTCAAAAAGAGGGCGAAAACGAAATATGGATCAATTGCTACCCTCTGACACAATTCTTATACAAAAACCGATCAGAGACGGTGAAAAACAAGGAAACAAAAGAATGGTACCGGGTATATGAAATGATAGATCCGGCGGTGGAAGAATACAACAGCAAAAAAGGCGACAAAGCGCATAACACGCAACAGTAAATTCCCTCGCTGCCCTCAGCCGCCTTTTAACTGTCTCCATGCTCGCTTTTAAATCTCTCAACAGCACAAATATCTACAACGTAGCGATTGTCGAGCGTCTTCATAATATCCTCGATTTCCAGATCTGCATAAAGCATCTTCTGGCGCAAGTCGATAACCGTATTGTTTGAAAAACAAAGGATAACAGGTCTAAGGATGTCCCGCTCGTTTTCGGCCAATACCAGTCCCTTCAGGCCGTTAGAAAGCTCCACGCTACAGCCCTTGCTCAAAAAGTGAACGCTCTTAATCAGCGACTCCACAACTTTTGTATCAAAGATTTCCGGATGCGCCATCAGGTATTTGAGCGTGGCAATCTCCGACTTAGGCTCATCAATATTGTTCATCGCTGTCATTGTGTCATAGGTCTCCGCTACAATCAGCAGCTTTGCGCCCGTCACAAGTTTTCCGCCGCTCAGCTGCTGGTTTGTA
>CAZBRY010000295.1:0-2635 GCA_964494285.1 uncultured Lachnospiraceae bacterium | reverse complement strand
CGTGTTCTACTTTACGGTAACAGATAGTGCGGGCAAGCTTGTAAAAACGGCGGCTGGTTCTTCGGTATGGACTGTCAATGCAAACGGGGAGACGGTGATTTCCAACTTGCCGTTTGGCAACTATATGATTACGGAAGTAAAGGACAGCGCAGGCAATGCGATCGATGACAAGTTCGGATACCTTGTTACTTATTCCAGCAGCAATCAGATTGCGGCAGTGACGCAGTCTGCTCCGGCGGCGGTATTTACGATCACGAATAAAGAAAAGCCGAAGGGTGAAATTTCGATCGTTAAGGAAGACTATACGGATCGCTACTTCCTGGCGGGCGCAACGTTCAGGCTCTTTAAGTCGGACGGCACGCCGGTCTATGTGACGGGCGGCAACGGCGAGTATGTTTATTCAGAGACGAGCAGCAGCGCATTTTTGGATATGGCAACGGTGGAAGGCGGTTTGCTTCATGTGAAGGATCTCCCTTGGGGGAGCTATTACTTTAAGGAGACAGAGCCTCCGGCAGGTTATTTGTATAATTCCAATATCATGCTCTATTTCACGATCGACGGAAACGGCGTGAGGGATACGACGACAAACCTTGCGGGTACCTTAATTAAATCTAACAATGTAGACAGCTATCATGTGAAATATTATGTCATGAACGAAAGAAAGCCGTTCAGACTTAAGATCACAAAGACTTACACAAATCCGGCAGGGCAGGCAGCTTCCCTGGAGGGCGTAGAGTTTACGCTTTACAAATATAACGAAACGACAAAGCAGTACGAATATTATGACAAAGGCGAAACATTGCCGGACGGCACCTTGGTCTTTTTGAATCTGCCGTGGGGTTCTTATAAGTATGTGGAAACAGGAGTTCCGGCAGGCTATGCGAAAACGGCCACTTCAGAGGGGAGTTTCACGGTTAATGCGCAGTCAGAAATCTATAACTGCGGCAACCCGTGCGGCATGCCGATTTATGAAGTAAAGGTGGAAAATAAGCCGATCAGCGGCGGCGTGGAGCTTTATAAGGCAAGCGATAAGAGCAAGGCTCTTCCCGGCGCGGAATTCCAGCTTTGGAAAAACGGTGCGATCGGCGAGTCCGATGCGACGCTTGTGTATGCGACCGATAACGGCAGCGGCAATTATGTCTACAGCGTCGTATCCACGGGAGCGACCTCTACGTTTGTGACGAACAGCGCGGGAAAGATTTTCATTACGAAGCTTCCGGCGGGCACTTATTTCTTTAAGGAAACAAAGGCTCCTAGCGGTTATGTGGCAACGACGGGTGCGGTCGGCGGCTTTACGATCGACGTGGAAAATGAGACGGAAAAGACGACGATTGTCAATACGACGTTTGAAGCGGGCGTGAAGTTTACAAAGGTGGACGCAGAGGATCACAATATTACACTGGGCGGAACGAAGTTTGCCCTATATTATAAAGCGGTCGGCGAAGGAAGCTATAAGAAGCTTTATGATGTGACGGCGGATGGCTCCGGCATCGTACAGGTGAACGGACTTGCTTTGGGCAGCTATTATTTCGTGGAGATCGAGGCGAAGACCGGTTATGAGCTGGATAATACCAAGAGATATTTTACGCTTGAGGATGGAAATGCGGGACAGATCATTTCATTAAATGAGTCGGGCCTTGTGGAAAACACAAGGGAAAGAGGAAAGGTCAGTCTGTTAAAGACCAGCGCCGCAGGCGTTGCGCTAAGCGGAGTTACGTTTGAGCTGTGGTCGGATTCCGATGAATTTTCCGGAGCGGTGCATGACGGTTATCGCAAGGTCGGCACCTATAAGACAACAAACGGGGTGATCAGTGTCGAGGATCTCCCATGGGGACATTACTATCTTGTAGAAACGAAGACGATCGAGGGCTATCAGCTCGATTCGACGAAGCATTATTTTGAAATTAATGCTTCTAGTTTGGATATCCGTTTTGAAGGAAGCACAAAGCTTGTCAATCAGCCGGTAAAGGGCTATGTGGAGTTGATCAAGCAGGATGCGCAGGACAACAGCATTACGTTAAACGGCGTTACGTTTGAACTGTACAGGGTGTTGAATAAGGGAACGGCTTCCGAATCGGCAAGCCTTGTCGGCACATATGCGACGGTAAACGGAAAGCTTGCGAAGGACGCGGTCGGACCGCTGGAATACGGCGATTACTATTTCATCGAGACAAAAACGATTGACGGCTATCTGGCAGATACGACGACGAAATACGAATTTAAGATCAGCGAGCAGGATGCGCTTATTACGATTACGGCTGAGAATGAAAGAAAGCTTGGCGAAGTCACATTGGAAAAGTGGAACGCGGCAAAGACAAAGGCTCTGGACGGCGCCGTATTTGAGCTGTATTCCACGAATCCGAACAGTGTATGGGAGGCAATCCAGAGCGCGTTCGGCAAGGATTATTTTAAGTATGGCGAGTATACGACGGCAGGCGGCAAGATTTCAGTAAAGGATCTTCCGTGGGGCGATTATTACTTTGTAGAAAAGACGGCTCCGACGGGCTATGTACTGAGCGATACGAAGTATCCGTTCACGATTGACCAGGCTCATCTTGTTGTCAGCCTGACGGGCGATGCGGCGGCGGTAAACGAAGAACAGTTAGGCGCGCTCAAGCTTGTGAAGACCGGCAAG
>CAZBRY010000294.1:0-2670 GCA_964494285.1 uncultured Lachnospiraceae bacterium | reverse complement strand
TCTCCGATACGAGGAATCAGGCTATCGCGCTTGCCAAGGGAGAATATCTGCAATTTCTGGACAGCGATGACTGGCTGTCTCCCGACGCGACGGAAACCTTCGTTTATTTTGCGTTAAAGCACGACTGTGACCTCGTCATTGCCGATTTTTATAGGGTAGACGGTGCGGTTTTCACTGAAAAGCAGCACATCCGGGAGCGCGGTCTTTTGACGAGAGAACAATTTGCAGAATATATGATGGAAAATCCGGCGGACTTCTATTATGGCGTTTTGTGGAACAAGCTGTTTCGCAAAAATATTATTGTACAGCATCAGCTTCTCATGGATACGGAACTGAGCTGGTGCGAGGACTTTCTGTTTAATCTCTCCTATATTCGCCATGCCGAACGGTTCACGGCCATCCAAACACCGATTTATTATTACATGAAACGAAAAGGCAGTCTTGCCAGCACCGATTGGAAAAAGGGCAGTGTCGTCAAATTCAAGTTTCGCCTGCTTGAAGCATATAAGGATCTTTATCAAAGTATGGGACTCTATGAAGAAAACAAAATGCAGATCAATGCATTCGTCGTCGCATTCGCAAAGGATGGTAATGTTGCAGGACTGCTGAGTAAAAAAAGAAAAAAACTTGATGAAGAGGATTACATAGAAGATGTTCCCACAGGCTATACACGCTTAAAACATACGTTTGAGCCTGTTTTTGACGAACATTCCCGTATCTTGATTTTAGGAAGCTTTCCTTCTGTCAAATCAAGGGAGGGGAATTTTTATTACGGTCACGCACAAAACCGTTTTTGGAATTTGCTTTCTCGCTTAACAAAGGAAGCTGTGCCCGAAACCATCGGAGAGAAAAAGGCGATGCTGTTAAAGCATAACATCGCTATCTGGGACGTCGTCGCTGCCTGCGATATCAAGGGCTCGAGCGACAGCAGTATCCGCAATGTCATTCCTACCGACTTAAATAAAGTCCTGCGTGCCGCCAATATTGAAAAAATCATCGCAAACGGCGACAAAGCATACAAGCTATATGAAAAATACTGTAAGCAGCAGACCGGGCGGGAAATCGTCAAATGTCCCTCCACAAGCCCGGCCAACGCTCTGTTTTCTCTGGAAAAACTGGAGGAGTCCTGGCGTGAAGAGTTTTTTGACCACTTTTAATCCTTTATCCTTGCGGGAGGAATTGCTTATAAATGGCCACATGATCATAAATACAGCGCCATGCGCTGTTTGCATTGACTGTCACACAGATATATTCGTTCCCGTCTGCATCCAGTGCGCAGCTTGCCGAACAGTTGCCCGACTGCAAAACATATCCCGTCTTACCGCAAAGCACTTCACCGCCGCTGTCCTTATCCTCAATACGACGTAAGAACCAGTTAGAAATTGTAATTCCTTCCGGATGCTGCTCCGTTGACGATGTCGTATAGGTGTGCGCCGACAAAACCGCTCTGCATAGCTCATTGTCAACAGCCGCTGAAAGGATCATCGCCATATCATAGGCCGTACAGTAATGATTTTCATCATATATACCCACGCAGTTTGTAACATGCGCTGTATCGGAAAGTCCAAGCTCCGTGAGCTTATCATTCATCAATTCCACAAATGCTTCCTGTGAGCCGGCCACATATGTCGCAAGGCCGATTGCCGCATCCGCACCGGAAGGCAGGATCGTGCCATAAAACAGATCCCGAACCGTAACGGCTTCATTTTCTGCAAATCCAACAATGCTACAGTCGTTTGTATAGCTATAATCAGTCATATCAATCGTGATCGTAAACGTATCGTCCAAATTTTCCACATGCTCCGCAGCCACTAAAACAGTCAATATCTTTGTCATTGAGGCTGGATTGATCATTGTTTTCGCATCCCTTTGCGCAACAATTTGATTGAAATCCTTGTCAATCAATATTGCATGGCTGCTGATCACATCCTCACCCAGTGACGCGGTTGCATCAGTTGCCTCCGCAAAGTAAGTGGGCTGCGCCGTCTCCTCTTCCTCTGTTTTCGAATTCGAATCCGCCTGCTCCGCTTCATTTTCCGAAACACTTCCAATACCGATTCCGGCTGCCCGGCTTTCGATCTGAGTGCTTTCCGTCTCCACGCCCGCATAATTTTGCGGCTGTGAATCCAAAGCCTTCTCGGATTTATGAAATAAATTCCTGATTCCAAAAATCAAAACGACCACAACTACAACCGCTCCCATAAGAAGAGGCGCAGTTTTTCGAAAAAGCATCCTTAGCTTGCGCTGCTTCCACTTATTCCTCCGCATTTCTGCCATACGCTGCGCGCGGTGTTCACGGCGTATACGCGCCTGCTCATCCTCGTCCTCATCGTATAATTCTTCCATCTATTTACTCCCTGCATTTGTTTCTTTTCTTAATTTCCCATTTGATTGATCGCGTGTAATAAAACAAATAGAACCTCCTTTGGGAAGTTCTATCTGTATCAATTTATTATATTATAAACTATTTTTATAAAAAAGTATACCTATATCTTGACATCCAAATACTTCTATAACAATATATGGTAAATCAAGAAAGTATCTGATCTATTAATAATCGCCATAATCGCCGTAATCGCTGTAGTCCTCATAATAATCACCGGAATCACTGTAGTCCTCATAATAATCGCCCGGATCACTATATTCTTCATAATAATAATCGCCGGGATC
>CAZBRY010000293.1:0-2698 GCA_964494285.1 uncultured Lachnospiraceae bacterium | reverse complement strand
AAAGCTTGCCAGAGAAATCAGCAAGGAGGCAGTCAAGCGCCAAGTCAATGCTAATATACTGATAGAAGTGAATGTCGCACAGGAGGAAAGTAAATATGGGGTTGCGTATGACGAGGTAGTCGGATTGCTGGAACAGATTTCCCTGCTGCCGAATATTTTTGTCAAAGGCCTCATGACAGTGGCTCCTTATGTGGAGAATGCCGAGGAAAATCGTTTTGTTTTTAGTAAATTAAAACAATTATCTGTTGACATAACAAATAAAAACATTGATAATGTATCTATGGATTGTTTATCCATGGGTATGTCGGGGGATTTTTCAGTTGCAATCGAGGAAGGGGCTGCCTTTATCCGTGTGGGGACATCTATATTCGGTGAGAGGAATTATAATAAGTAGAGGAGATAAGGAGATAATTATATGGCATTCTTGGACAAGTTGTTAAGCTCTATGAGGTATAACGACGACGAAGATTATGACGATGAGTTTTTTGATGAAGAGGATGATTACGATGATCCTCCACGCAGAAAAAAGTCTATTAAATCAGAAACGCTTGACGATGACTTTGATGAAAGACCTAAGACAAAAGCCGCACCAAAGGTAACACCGATGCGAAACGGAAAGAATAGAACAACTGCAAGCGGTATGGAAGTCTGTGTCATAAAACCGACAACTGTTGAAGATGCGAGGGAAATTACAGAAACATTGCTTGCTAACCGCACGGTCGTATTGAACATGGAAGGACTGGACGTTGATATCGCTCAGAGAATTATTGATTTTACTTCCGGATCCACGTTTGCTATCAGCGGTAATCTGCAGAAGATTTCTCATTACATATTTATTATTACACCAAAAAGCGTCGATATATCCGGCGACTTTCAGGAAATTCTGTCAGGTGCTTTTGATGTTCCGGCACTGCATAATAAATTTTAATTATAAATCTCTGATTTATAATATGAAAAACGACAAAGCTTCCTGCCTTTTCAGCAGGAAGCTTTTTGTTCTAAAAATAAAAAACGAATGGAGTAACGGATGTCCTGTAATCTGGAAGTTAATTATCAAAAAAAGAAATGCTATGATATTTTTATTGAAAGTTCTTATGAGAAGTTGCCCGAAAAACTTGCTGAGCTATTTGATCAGGATAAGAAGCTGTGTATTGTTGCGGACAGCAATGTTGCAGATCTGTATGCCAAAGAATTGGTGGCCCTTTTAAAACCCATTTTTTCATCTGTAGAGCTGTTTTCTTTTCCTGCGGGAGAGGAGAGCAAGCATTTAAAAACAGTGGAATCAGTTTACCGCTTTTTGGTAGAAAAGCAATTTGGCAGAAAAGACATACTCGCGGCGCTGGGCGGCGGTGTGACAGGGGATCTGACTGGCTTTGTGGCCGCGACCTATATGCGCGGAATTGACTACATCCAACTTCCTACAACCCTTCTTTCACAGGTGGACAGCAGTATTGGCGGCAAAACCGGTGTGGACTTTGAACAATTCAAAAATATGGTTGGCGCATTTAAAATGCCACGCCTTGTTTACATGAACACAGCTGTGCTGCAAACACTTTCTAAACGTCAATTTGCTTCGGGGATGGCCGAGGTTTTAAAAGCCGGACTCATTCGCGACGGTATTTTCTATGAATGGCTGATTACCCATTTCATGGAGATCAATGAAATGGAGCCGGAGCTTTTAGAGGAAATGATACGGCAAAGCTGTGAAATCAAACGTGTGGTTGTGGAGCGGGATCCATTTGAACAGAATGAACGCGCGCTGCTCAATTTCGGACATACGATCGGTCACGCAATCGAGAAATACAAAAACTTTTCTATGCTGCATGGTGAATGTGTCGCGCTTGGCTGTGTCGCGGCCGCATTGATCTCGTGGAAACGAGGACTGCTCAGCATGGAGGAATATTACGAGATTAGGGATATGTTTGTTCCATTCGGGCTTCCGATCTCAATTGATGATATCTCTTCAGAACAGGTGTTAAACTATACGAAATCCGATAAAAAAGTTGAGGGGAACCATGTTAATTTTATTTTACTTAAGAAGATAGGAAAAGCTTTTATTTGTAAGGATGTAACAAATGAAGAGATGATCGCGGCGATCGAGGAAATCACTGTAAAAAAAGGGGATTGATTATGAAAAAAAAAATATTGCGCAGTGCAATGGAACTGCTATTCATCTGCATTCTGATTTTATTTGATCAATGTACAAAGCTTTGGGCTGTTCATAAGTTAAAAGATCAGCCTGCCATTCCGATTATTCCGAATGTGCTGGAGTTCTATTATCTCCCTAATGGAAACACCGGCGCGGCCTTTGGTATTCTGGCCGGACAAAAATCCCTTTTTCTCATTATTAGCACAGTGGTGATCCTTTTGATGCTGTATTTACTGTTTCAGATGCCTTTTGAAAAGAGGTACAGATGGCTCAATATCTTGATTATCTGTATCGCGGCGGGAGGAGCCGGCAACATGCTTGACCGCATTAGGCTGAATTATGTAATTGATTTTATTTATATTAGTCTGATTGATTTTCCGATCTTTAATGTGGCAGACTGCTATGTATCCATAGCGACTGTTTTGCTTGCGCTTTTGATGCTATTTCATTATAAAGAAGCGGATCTGGTACTGCTGGAAAAGGAAATGAAAAAGCCTTTTGGCAAAAAAAGAGATAAGAAAGCCTGAGCGATTATGAAAGAATATCGAT
>CAZBRY010000292.1:0-2707 GCA_964494285.1 uncultured Lachnospiraceae bacterium | reverse complement strand
GCTGCGGTGCAGAAGTGACGAAAAAGAACTTAAAGCAGTGGATGTTAAAAATCACAAGCTATGCGGACAGACTGTTAGAAGATTTGGATAAGCTGGATTGGCCGGAGAAGGTCAAGAAGATGCAGACCGAATGGATTGGAAAATCCTATGGTGCGGAAGTTGATTTCCAGGTGGAAGGATCGAAAGAAACCATTACTGTCTATACGACAAGACCGGATACACTGTACGGCGCAACATTCATGGTGCTCGCGCCGGAGCATGCATTGGCCGCAAAGCTGGCAAATGAAGAGACAAGAACGGCTGTCGATCAATATATTTATGAAGCTTCCATGAAATCCAATGTAGACAGGCTTCAGGATAAAGAGAAGACAGGCGTGTTTACGGGTTCCTACGCGATTAATCCGCTGAATCATAAAAAGATTCCGATCTGGTTGTCCGATTATGTGCTTGCCGATTACGGCACAGGTGCGATCATGTGCGTGCCGGCGCATGACGACAGAGACTTTGAATTCGCAACGAAATTTAAAATTCCGATTGTTCAGGTAATCGCGAAAGACGGCAAGGAAATTGAGAATATGACAGAGGCTTATACAGAGGCTGTCGGAACGATGATTAATTCCGGTGATTGGAATGGTATGGAGTCCGGTGTTCTTAAAAAGGAAGCGCCATCCATGATCGAAAAACAGGGCATTGGCAAGAAAACCGTCAACTACAAGCTGCGTGACTGGGTGTTTTCAAGACAGCGGTATTGGGGCGAGCCGATTCCGATTGTGCATTGTCCAAATTGCGGTTGTGTGCCGGTGCCGGAGGAAGAACTTCCATTATTACTTCCTGAGGTAGAGTCCTATCAGCCGACTGGTACGGGAGAGTCTCCGCTTGCTGACATTACGGATTGGGTCAATACGACATGTCCGGTATGCGGAAAGCCGGCGAAGAGAGAAACGAACACAATGCCACAGTGGGCGGGCTCCTCATGGTATTTCTTGAGGTATATTGACAGCCATAATCAAGAAGAACTTGTCAATCGTGAAAAGGCGAGCGCACTGCTTCCTGTTGATATGTATATTGGCGGTGTAGAGCATGCGGTGCTGCATTTGCTTTATTCGAGATTTTATACAAAATTCTTAAATGATATTGGAGTGGTTGACTTTGTCGAACCATTTACGAAGCTGTTCAATCAGGGTATGATTACCGGAAAAAATGGGATCAAGATGAGCAAGTCCAAGGGTAATGTTGTTTCACCGGACGATCTTGTACGCGATTACGGCTGTGATTCCTTGCGGCTTTACGAGCTGTTTGTCGGGCCTCCGGATCTCGATTCCGAATGGGACGACAGAGGCATTGACGGTGTTTACCGTTTCCTGACAAGGCTTTGGAATCTTGTTTTAGATCATTATGACAAGGGTGTGAAGGCGGATGCCGAAGTGCTGAAATACCGCAATAAGATGATTCATGATATCACGAGCCGTCTTGATCATTTCAGTTTAAATACGGTTGTATCCGGCTTTATGGAGTACAACAACAAGTTTATTGAGTTAGCAAAGAAAAATGGTATTGATCAAGGGACGCTGGAAACAATTGTTCTTATGCTTTCTCCGTTTGCCCCGCATATCAGTGAGGAGCTTTGGCACAGGATGGGACATCGAGAGTCCGTATTTAAAGAAGTATGGCCAAAGGCTGATACTGAGGCAATGAAGGATACGGAAAAGGATGTTGCCGTACAAATCAACGGCAAAACAAAGGTTGTTGTAAAGATTGCTGTAGATGCTGATCAGGCAACGGCTGTTGCCGCAGGAAAAGCGGCTCTTGGCAGTAAGCTCGCGGGCACAATTGTAAAAGAAATCTATATTCCGGGAAGGATTATCAATATTGTCTGCAGGTAGGCGTTAAGAATTGTTTGGGGGGGAACATTGCTATGTGGATGGATCTTACATTTCTGAAGGAGATACGGGAATTGTCGATGCTGTCTATTAGTCTTCGGTTGTTTTTGGCGATATTTTCCGGCACCTTAATCGGAATTGACCGAGGAATGAAAAGGCGGGGAGCCGGCATTAAAACACATGTACTTGTTTGCCTGGGCTCGGCTGTTGTCATGATGACAGGACAATATATTTATCATTATTTTGGCTCAGCAAATGATATTAGCCGTTTGGGTGCACAAGTAATCAGTGGCATCGGCTTTTTGGGCGTCGGGACAATCATTGTGACCGGCAGAAATCAGGTGCGGGGCTTGACAACCGCAGCGGGTTTGTGGGCATGCGCCTGCATCGGTCTTGCGTTTGGTATTGGATTTTATGAAGGTGGTCTGCTCGCCCTTTTGTTTGTATACATTACATTTATCGGGCTGACAAAGCTGGATTTATATGTATACCAGCACTCCAAGGTGCTGGATCTCTATATTGAGGTCGACAGCAGTAAACGTGCTGTGGAGCTGATGAAGTTGCTGCGGAAGATGGATCTGCGTGTTTCGGCCTTCGAAACAACAAAAACAAAATTTAAAAATGACTGTGTTTCCGTCATGGCAACGTTAGAGCTTCCCAACCGCCATATGCGCGAAGAGACCCTTTTGAACATTCGCGATATGGCAGGGGTGCTGTTTGTGGAAGATTTATGATGCTTCCTACTTGAAAAACGAACTCATTTTTAGAATCTGTTCGATTCGCTGAACTTCCTCCGGCGCGCTGTGTTTTCTGATGACAGAAACGAT
>CAZBRY010000291.1:0-2714 GCA_964494285.1 uncultured Lachnospiraceae bacterium | reverse complement strand
CCGCCGCCGCCGACAACGCCAGCCATTGCACTGTAGCCAAGAATCGTCCCTATCGCAATCGTACTGCCAACGATCAGAGAAGTCTTTGCCTCAGCAAGCAGCACCTTCCACACAATGGTAAATGTCGAAGCGCCCATACTCTGCGCCGCCTCAATCACACCCTGATCCACCTCCAAAAGAGAGGACTCCACCATACGCGCCACAAACGGGGCGGCAGCAATTGTAAGCGGAACGATTGTCGCAGTCGGGCCGTAGCTTTTCCCGACAATCAGCTTTGTAATCGGAATCACCGAAATTAATAAAATCAAAAATGGTACAGACCGCACAATATTGACAACCACATCCAGTAGCTTGTAGACCATTCCATTCGGGCGCAAGCCATCTTTTTTTGTGATGACGAGCAGGATTCCCATAGGAAGACCAAACAGGTATGCCATCAATGTAGATGTTACTGTCATAATCAGCGTAGCTCCGATTCCTTCAAGCAGCATTGCTACCGTTGCACTATCCCACATAATCTTCCAGCTCCTCTACCGTTAATTTTCTTTCCTTCAAAAAAGCAATCATCCTGCCCGCCGTCAGTTCATCCTCCGGAAGTTGTAAAATCATCTGTCCATGCGCGATGCCACCGATGTCCTTCGTATCCGCAAGTAAAATATTGACCGGAGCCTTACACTCAAGTACCATATTTGCAATAACCGGCTCAAATGACGAATTTTCTGAAAATACAATACGGATACAACGCTTTCCTTCCATTAATAAGGAAGGTCTGTGCTCCGACTGGTAAACGAGCTTTTTTGCCGCCCTGCTCTTTGGCCTTGCGAATACTTCCTCGACCGTGCCATGCTCGGCCAGCTCTCCGCCGTCTATGATTGCCACATGGGAACAGATTTCCTCCACAACGCGCATTTCATGTGTAATAATTACAATCGTAATACCAAATTTATGATTGATTTGCTGTAATAGCTCTAAAATTGCTTTTGTTGTCTGTGGATCGAGCGCACTTGTCGCCTCGTCACACAACAAAATTTTCGGATTGTTCGCAAGTGCTCTGGCAATGGCAACTCTCTGCTTCTGCCCACCGGAAAGCTGCATCGGATAAGCCTTCGCCTTTTCCGTCAGCCCGACAATATCAAGAAGCTCCATCGCACGTTTTCGCGCCTCCAATTTTTTCATGCCTGCAATTTCCAGCGGAAAACAAACGTTATCCACAACATTGCGTTGCATAAGCAGATTAAAATGCTGAAAGATCATGGATACCTGCTGTCTGAGAGCGCGCAGTCCAGCGTCACTGAGTGCCGACAGATCCGCTCCCTCTATCACGACCGTACCTTTTGTCGGTCTTTCCAGAAAGTTTAAGCACCGCACGAGTGTGCTCTTTCCCGCACCGCTCATACCGATAATGCCATAAATATCTCCCCGTCCGATGCTTAAATCGATGCCCCTTAATGCCTCGACAACATTTTCCTTTCCGATAAAGGTCTTTTCCAAGGCCTTGATTTCAATTATCGTATCCATATCCGTACCCGCCTATCTACTTTTGTGTGTCCACATTCTAACACACTTTTCATTCTTCTGTAAATAGCGGGGTCGATAAATAACGATCGCCCGTATCAGGTAGCAAAACGACGATCAGCTTTCCTTCGTTCTCCGGACGCTTTGCAAGCTCTGCTGCCGCATGAAGTGCAGCACCCGAAGAAATCCCCACCAGAATACCTTCTGTTACTGCAATTTCCTTTCCTGCAGCAAATGCATCCTCATTATCTACATCAATGATCTCGTCGTAAACATCCGTATCCAGTGTCTTTGGAATAAAGCCTGCGCCGATACCCTGAATTTTGTGCGGACCTGCTGTCCCCTTTGTGAGTACCGGAGAACCGGACGGTTCAACCGCTATAACTTTCACAGCCGGATTTTGGGACTTTAAATATTTTCCGGCTCCGCTGATCGTTCCGCCGGTACCGATGCCCGACACAAAAATGTCCACCTTGCCTTCCGTATCCTCCCAGATTTCAGGTCCTGTCGTCTTAAAATGTGCTTCTGGGTTTGCCGGGTTGTCAAATTGTCCGAGAATGACGGCACCGGGCGTCTCCTCCCGCAGCTCCTCGGCTTTCGTGATCGCGCCCTTCATCCCCTTTGTACCATCGGTCAGCACAACCTGCGCGCCGTACGCTTTTAAAAGGTTCCTTCTTTCAACACTCATCGTCTCCGGCATCGTCATGATCGCGCGATACCCCTTTGCCGCGGCTACCGCAGCGATCCCGATCCCCGTATTCCCGGATGTCGGTTCAATAATTGTGGCACCGGACTTTAACAACCCTTTTTCCTCCGCATCTTCAATCATCGCAAGCGCGATCCTGTCCTTCACACTACCCGCCGGATTGAAATATTCCAGCTTAGCAACCACTCTTGCGTTTAACTCATGCTTCCTTTCATAATTGGTCAGCTCTAATAACGGTGTTTTTCCAATCAGTTCTGTTGCACTTTTTTTAATTCCTGCCATATTGATTTCCTCCTTTTATTTGATCCCTCTGTTTTTATTTCCTAGTATCTCTCTAGGTTTATTATGTTTTGGATTATACATTGCTTTTTTCCTTGTGTCAACTGTTTTTTTTGAAACTCCGAAGATTGAAACTCCAAAGATTTCTGTAGGAATGTGTGACCGCCTGACGCACAATCACAAGAAGCTCCGCATCCCATAATCAAATGCAGAA
>CAZBRY010000290.1:1581-2720 GCA_964494285.1 uncultured Lachnospiraceae bacterium | reverse complement strand
CTGAAACTTGATTTTCCCCGATAATTCCTCATCCGATAACGGGCATCCATTGTGGAGAGGAACTTCCTCCTGTGCACTTACCCGTTCTATGTAGGCAGAGGTTCCTTCTATCCATACCTTAAACGGAAAATCCGCGATTGCAATATCTGCCTGTCCGGCTGCGATCGTGACCTTCCTAGGACGCTGGTACGTTGTTTTTAGGTTCTCTTGTAATTGATTGGCCATTTTGCAATTTCTCCTCGCCGTTATTTATTTCACTTCTATGTTATATTAATCAAAACACATCGCTCACAGGTGCCATACTTGAAACAATATCAAATCATGGCAGCATCACCTAAGATTCCTCCGGCAGATATATGTCCAGCAACTTGATATCCATTGAATCGATCTGGTCATCTTTTAGCTTCATTTTGATGTAGTAGGTATAATGTTCATCATAAATTCTGGACGTATTTCGATCAGAAGGGCTAAATATACAAATGCACATCATCGTATCATCTTCACCAATTCCATACAAGTCCAGCCAGAACCTCTTTATATTTGCAGCATTATGAACATAGGGAAAATCTCTGAGAGACTGTTCAAAAAATTCCTCTGTTAAGGGAAGACCCTCCAATTTCGAAAGCTCTTCTTTATTCTTGATGCATAAATAGATCCGCATTGTCTCTTCCAAGTTTTCCGGAGTCAGCGTCATCTCTCCTTTATATTGGATATCCTCTACATTGGGAGCATCTATCACTACCATCTCCGCCTTTCCTTCCTGCTCCTGCATTTCTTCCTTCTCCTGATCTATACTTATATCGGTACCGGTTATTTTGTCGCATCCTAATAAGCCGGTTATTAATAATATTAAAATTATCACTCTTGCCTTCCGCATAATTTAACTTGCTCCCCCAACTAAATTTTATTGATTCATTCTAAATCCGCACCCTGTCATCACCGCATCACCATTCCAAGACCAAACCTTACCTTCAAAACCTATCTGTTTATTTCCTTTATAGGTCTGAATTATTTGAATCAGATATTTATCCTCCGCCTTTAATGGCTGATGCCCGCCAAAATAATATTCCACTTCCGCGTATAAATCCTCTTCATCTGTATATTGGCGAACCGCTTCTTTTGAATATTCACCAAGTGGA
>CAZBRY010000290.1:0-1571 GCA_964494285.1 uncultured Lachnospiraceae bacterium | reverse complement strand
AGGGTCAGGTACAAGAAACTGTTCATCTGGTGCATATGGCGGCCATATCCAGTCATCCTTTATTCCTAAATCCCATAGTACAATATTCATTTCGTATTGCTTCGCATTGGATATGCATAATTCCTGCCGTTCCTTTTGATCCTCCACTAGTTCCATCGCGTTCCCCTCTCTAACACACATGCTAAATACACATGCAATAAAAATACATGCTATTATCTTAACAAAATATTTAGTCCGTGCAGCTTCCATTGTCATACCTCCATAATCCATTATACTTATTTGGCCCATAATTTTTCTCGGCTGGTTCTCTATTATAAATTTTGCCCCACGTCCACGAATATGTTTTCCCCTTTTCATCATAATTAGAAAATATTTCTATATGTCCATTCTTTACTAAAATATCCCCTCTTATTATATCTTCAACATTTAATTCGTTCATATCATACCAAGTAAATCCGGCTTCTCCTATTTTGGCAGCACCTTCCCCTCCCGGCAAATAGGCTTTTGAGGCATATCCCGGCGTATTACTGTCAAAAAATCCGGCCTGTACAAGACAAGACCACACAAACGAAGAGCAGTCATCACCAACATTTTTACCATTTAAATTACCTTCCAAATTATAAGTATAATACTGACGCCCAGCAGCCGTACTTGGATAATTTGATTCGTTTCCGCTCTGATGACAATATGTCTTCACATTGCCTACATACCATTGCGCCACCTGATCTGCTGTATTAGTCCAGTCATCGATTGTAGGCAAAGAATTTGCTTTCTCTTCCGGATTATTTTCAAACGGCTCGACAGTTACCCGAATCATCACTATCTGATAGTTGGGATCCAACATTCTTGCGGCGCCCGCGGAAGGAAAAAGTATATTGGAATCATTCACATAGGTATAACTCGCAGCTTCCGACGGCTCCTCCCCATTCAAATCCACCAGCCCAACCGGATTACCCCAGCAATACCCATACCGATTCAGCGTAAACGGCGCTGTGATGCTTCCTCTGATCACATCCTCTGCACTGAATCTTCCTTCCTTAGGCCGGTATTCCCTTGCCTGGGCATAGTACGTTCCCGCTGTCTCATCGTACTGATAGCCGGTATAGCCAAACGGCTGTATAGATTCTTGGCTTCCTTTCCCATATAGCGGCTGATTCTCATACAGGGGCCCGCCGAATTCGTCGTATCCATAACTCTCCGTTAGCTCCCCTGCTTCGTCTGCCAGACGGATCGGGCTTCCCAGTTCGTCCTGTAGATAATACTGCCCTGGCTCCTGATCATCTCCCATAATTCCCGCCGCGTTTCTGTCCCACAGGTAGGTCTGGGTACGGTCATTTTCTGTCTTTGTTAACAGGTTATGGTACGGTCTCGTCAGATCAAGCGTGTAGTCGATCGTTTCTGTCGGGTTTTGGTTTAAAGAAGAAATCTGCTTTTGGGATCGATCGGTTCTTCCATCAGTACAAATGGAATGATCTCTGCGTTTGTCCTCTTTTCCTTCCTGACTCTGTGACCCAGCCCGTTATAATAGTAGCGTGCTGCCTCTCTGCCTTGGTTGACGGCTTCCTCCAGAC
>CAZBRY010000289.1:0-2724 GCA_964494285.1 uncultured Lachnospiraceae bacterium | reverse complement strand
CCGTCACTTTCTGTTGTTTCGCTGCCGGTCTGTTCCTTTAGTACCTTATCCACATTATTTTGATTTTTCACATACTTGGAATCAACTTGTGTATTGCTGCAGCCCACCATAATTAAAACGGACGCAAATAACAGGACTAATTTTTTTCTACGCATCATGTACCCTCACCTCCTGGATAACCTTCCGACGATACAGTTTAAAAAGAATGTCAGCATATCAATTGCCACAATGGTAGAGCCTACCGGTGTTGAGAATAATACGGATAGGAGCATCCCGATCAATGCGCCGATTACAGAAAGAACAGCCGCATATACTACAACGCCTTTAAAACTATGTACCACACGCATGGCGGACAAGGCCGGAAAGATAATCAGGGCGGAGATCAGAAGAGAACCGACCAGATTCATTGCCAGCACAATAATTACCGCCGTAATAACCGCGATCATCAAATTATAGAGCTCCGCATTTTTCCCGATCGCTTTTGTAAAATCCTCATCAAAGGTCACGGCAAAAATGCGGTTATAAAACAGGCAGTAAAATATCACCACCACAATAGACATCGCAAGGCAGAGCTTCACTTCCCCGCCGGTCAGGGTCAGGATGGATGTCGAACCAAAAAGCGTCGAACATACATCTCCCGATATATTGGCGGATGTAGAAAACAAATTCAGCACAAGGTACCCGATTGCCAATGCCCCCACGGAAAGCATTGCAATCGCGGCATCTCCCTTTAACCTTGTATTTTGCCCTGTCCGCAAAAGCAAAATTGCAGCGATGACCGTAACAGGCATGATAAACCACGTATCATTCGCCAGCTTGAAAATCGTTGCGATCGCCATCGCTCCAAATGCCACATGAGAAAGCCCGTCTCCGATAAAGGAAAACCGTTTCAGGACTAATGTCACGCCAAGCAGAGAGGAGCAGAGCGCGATCAACACCCCTACAATCAATGCATATTGGACAAAGGGGTAGGAAATATAAAATTGAAATTGATCGACGATACCGTTCATGATCCGCTGCCTCCCGCATCCTGAAATATTTTCCATTTGCCGCTTTTCAAATACTCCTCCTTTTTCCCGTAAAAAGTATCCTTTCTGTCTATATGCAGAACATGGGTCGCATATTGGATCGCCTGTATGTCATGGGATACCATGATGACAGAAATTCCTTCCCCGTTCAGCTCTTTCATCATGCGGTAAAACTCCGCGGTTACTTTCGGGTCTAATCCGGCAACCGGCTCATCCAGCAAAATGACCTTGCCTGCCGCACATAAGGCTCTTGCCAGAAGCACCCGCTGCTGCTGACCGCCTGAAAGGGTGCGGTAGCATTTTTTCCGCAATTCCCAAACATCTATTTTACTCATTTTTTCTTCCGCAAGGGCTTTTTCTGCTTTTCCATAAAAAGGTCTTCTTCCGCACTTGGACAGTGTCCCAGATAATACAATTTCCCACACCGTAGCAGGAAAATCCTTCTGTACCACGGTCTGCTGCGGAAGATAGCCGATTTCATAAGGCATCAGGCCATCGCCCGTAATGATTTGCCCGCTCACCGCCTCCTGCAGGCGCAGCAGGGTCTTAATCAACGTGCTCTTTCCCGCTCCATTTTCCCCCACAATGCAAAGGTAATCTCCTTTTTTCACTTTAAAGTTCAAACCGGATATGATCACTTTACCGTCATATCCTAGCGTCAAATCATTACAGGTAATATATGCCATGGTCCTGACCTCCTAATTCAATGCCTGCTTCAATACCTCGAGATTATCCTGCATTACCTTCAGATAGGTAATGCCCCCGTTCCTATCAGCGCTTGTAATTGACTGAAGCGAATTCAGCACTAAAATATTCTGATTTTTTCCAATTGTATTCTGCCTTACTGTTTTAGCGAGCTTTTGGTCAGAATCTTCTATTACTAAAATCGTCGGAACTTTAAGCTCGTCTGTTTTTTTTGCAAGAAACGTGATCGTTTCAAAGCTTGCTTCCGTTTCCGCGCTGCAGCCTGCGAATGCGGCATAGTAATCTAAGCCGTAATCATCTACCATGTAACGGAATGGAAATCGGTCTGCAAACACCACGGTCTGATAAGCCGCGCCCTGCACCATCTGCTCGTACTCTTTGTCCAGCTCCTCCAGCTTTTGGACATAGGCATCCCTGTTCTTTGCAAGCTGCTCTGCGTCCTGAGGAACCGTTTTCTCAAGTACCTCGGAAATTCCAAACACAAGCACCCTGGCATTTTTTAAGGACAGCCACACATGCTCATCGTACTCCGCGCCTTCCTCTTCCTCTAAAACCTCTTCCGCTTCCCCTGCCTCCATTCCTTCTACAATCTCTTCTTCTTTAGCGGCGTCCCCCAGAACTTCAAGAAGCCTGACCGGCTGGAGTTCCTCGTTGGTGGCTTCCTTTAAAACATCCTCCACCCATCCGTCCGATTCTCCGCCCACATAGATAAAAATATCGGAAGAACCAATTTTTGCAATATCTTCCGCCGTTGGCTGATAACTGTGCAAATCCACCCCATTATCCAAAAGCAGCGTCAGCTCAAACCGATCCGTTTCATTTCCGATCAGCTCTCTTACCCAGTCATACTGCGGAAATGTAGTGCAGACAATGCTGATCTTATCCCCGGCACTATTCTGCTTTACAGCCTCGGACACACCTTTACCGCATCCGGCAAGAAGCCCCAGACAAAGCGTCAAAATAAAAGTAAATGCCAATATTCTATTTTTTT
>CAZBRY010000288.1:1029-2729 GCA_964494285.1 uncultured Lachnospiraceae bacterium | reverse complement strand
GCGGTGTGTCTCTGAATAATCCTCCATAAGCGGCTTTTCTGCCAGCATACTTTTGAGAATACACTGCAATACGATCTGACAACTATTGATCCGCAGTTCTTCATACTCCGATCAATGCCGCAAAGCCCTATTTTCCCGTTCTTCGTACACAAAACCAACCTTGCCGATAACAGGATATTTATACAATATCACAAACAGCATGAAAATACGATGGAATTCTTTTTTTTATCCTTATTCTTCTTTTTTGATTTTCTTTCCTTGCCAGAACCACTTGGATTCATCAAATTTGATTATAGGGTTTGACCTATAATATTTGGAATTGCATTCAGACTCGTAACAAAACTTTCAATTTCATGGAATCATACACCAGCCGACATCAAATTTTCGATCTGACAGGTATGTCTTTTGCAAACAGTTTCCAGCGCAAACAATCTGTCTTCCATTTTCGGCAGATGGTTAATATACTCCTTCTTGTCCAACACAAGGTCATGAGATCCATCGACCCTGCATCCAAGAATAACTACTTGATCGGTCAATACCTCGATGGATCTCTTTAATGTATCATGCACAAATTGAAGTTCCTGCGAAGTAACAAAACGCAGCTCTTCGATGTCCGCCTTCATGGATGCACGCAACTCTTCCATATCTGCTTTCACGGATGCGCGTAGCTCTTCCATATCTGCTTTCACGGATGCACGTAGCTCTTCCATATCTGCTTTCACGGATGCAAGATCGGCTTTCACGGATTCAAAATCTGCTTTCGTTGCCATATCTTTGATGTCGTCTTTGGTTATCATATTCACGGCCATTAACGAGATCATCCCTTTTAACTCTTTAAACTCTTCGTTTTTCATTCGATTTCCTCCTTCCTGTTTTCTCAGAAAATAAATGATAAATGATAAAAATTACTCTTGCTAGTGATTTTAGTTCATTGTATCATAATCCATATTATAATTCTATATTAAAAAAGAAAAATTTGTCTGAAAATAGTATCAATTTAAAAAATTATTGTCTGGGTTGCATGGAAGGGCGACTACGACATGGGAGAAGCAGATATCAGAAATCCGAAAACAGGTATTCTGTTTTTTATGAAGAAAAAGCTATTAATTCCATCCGCAGAAAATCGACCGGCATTATGTTTGAATGACAGGAGTAAAGGCTTTACGGACACAACCTTCTCTTTCAGGATACAGCCAATGCGGGATGACACCGCACGCTTGCAGGAATTTCGGATCGGGATGATTGGCTAAAAACACCTGCTTATCAGACTGCTGTATGGTTATTTTGAAAAATACAGGCCAAAGCCAGCGACCTCGGCACCGTCAACTACCAAATGGCGATGAAGGGTGCTCAGGAATCTCCGCTTTGCAACGTACAGAACAGCTTTTTATTAAAAGGACACTTTGCACAGGCTGTCGCCGGCTTTGGGAACAAAAAAATCTTAAGCGAGATCCGGCACTTACTTCATTAAAATTCAAAGGTTGGAATCAATCGGCAATTTGACGGCCCTCGTGGTTCATATGGTAATTTTCGCGGATGATCAGTTCGGAAATCGGAACAATTTTGTAACCCTGCTCCTGCAGCCCCTGAATGACACTTTCAAGTGCCTGCGCCGTATAGGTCGCTCCATTGTGCATGAGGATGATAGAGCCGTTTCCAAGATGCTTATGATTGCATACTGTATTGATGATGGATTCTAC
>CAZBRY010000288.1:0-1019 GCA_964494285.1 uncultured Lachnospiraceae bacterium | reverse complement strand
GCAATCCCACTGAATGGTGTAATAACCACAGGCCTTCGCCGTATTTATGACGGCATTGTCATAATCGCCATATGGTGGGCGGAACAACTCCATATCCACGCCTGTCAACTCCTTTACCCGATTATGTACTGCCATCAGTTCTTCTTTTTTTTCCATGTCGGACAACTGGCTCATATTCTTGTGGTTTTCGCTGTGGTTGCCAAGGTCATGTCCCGCTGCCTGAATCGCCTTCACGTTGTCCGGATACGCTTCCACCCATCCTCCTGTCATGAAAAAGGTCACATGCAGATCATACTTTTTCAAAATATCCAGAATCTTTTGTGTATCTTCGTTACCCCATGCGGCGTCAAAGGAAAGCGCCACCTTCTTTTCTTTAGTATCCACACAATAAATCGGAAGCTCCCTGCCATCCACTGTATTGCTGACCGTTGTAGCCAACGGAATATAAAACATTGCAGCAAAAACAAGCATGATGGCAAATGCCCCAATGATCCCCTTTTTTACTAAATTCGGATTGTCAAACTTCTCTTTTGCTCTCCCTATCCATTTTTTTATTTTTTCCAAACAATTCATAATAGCCTCACGGCGGCGTTTTATACAATATATGAACAGCACCGCCGCTTCTATTACTAATGGGTGAAAATCAATGTTGAAGAGAGGTATGCAACTGAACATGGATAACCATGAAACAAAATTGCTCCATTTCTATTATTTTAGTGCATATCGGTCATTGTTCTGCTTTGCCTTTTTTTGCACGTTTTTATTTTGTCAGCTAAAGCAAAGGAAACGACAACCCATCGTGTAGACATCGTTATTTCCCTCAGTCAGGATGGCAGCGCCGACATTACGGAGAACTGGGATATCGACCGCTCCCTTGAAGAAAAGGCTGGAAAATGTGGAATCGTCGATAAGGGTGACGGCTCTTATGAGCTGCGCTGGGGCATTGGAAGCGGCGTCGGACGTTGAACATTTTTGAAGCACCGGAACGTCGCACAAATATACTAAATTTTTTTGGTTGC
>CAZBRY010000287.1:0-2731 GCA_964494285.1 uncultured Lachnospiraceae bacterium | reverse complement strand
GCTGGCAGACCCGAAGCTGGCGCTCGGCTGCATTATTTTTGTGAACATTTGGCAGTGGACCGGTTACAGCATGCTGATGTATTATGCGAACATGCTGAACATTTCCGCAGATATTTATGAGGCCGCCCAGATAGACGGAGCCGGGCATTTCAAGCAGTTTGCGAGCATTACATTTCCACTGCTTCGGGGCACGCACTATACCGTGTTTATTATGGGCATGATTGGTTCCTTAAAGACGTTTGATATACCCTATGTATTGACAAACGCCGGGCCAAACCATGCAACGGAGTTTTTTTCCACTTATATTTATGAAAAATCCTTCGATCTGTTCGATCAGGGGGCGGCATCTGCGATTGTTGTGCTCATGCTTACGCTGGCGATGCTGATTACGGCGCTGCAGCTATGCTTTTACTATCGTAACGACAAGGATAAGGAGGCGGCAGGATGAGGAAAATAAAGAAAAAGGATCTGCCCGCACATATTGTCTGCACTCTTGCGGTTCTCCTTTTTATGTATCCGCTTGTGCTGATGCTGATTAAGTCCTTTGCGGTGGATGGCATTTATAATTATGTGCGTGTGTTTGAGACCTATCAATTATTTAAAAACATGTGGAACAGCATTTTGATCGTAGCAGGCACGCTGCTTGCCGTTGCGCTTGTAGTCTCGCTGGCGGCATACGCCTTTTCAAAATTGGAATTTCCGTTTAAAAAGGCGATTTATTATGCTATGCTTATGGGGATGATGATTCCCGCGTCCGCGATGATTTTCCCCCTGTTTTGCACGATTAAGGGAATGGGGATGCTCGGCTCCAGATTTTCCGTCGTCCTGCCGTATGCGACGCTGAGCAGTTGTTTTAATCTGATGATGTTCAAAAATTATTTTGACGCATTGCCGGATCAGTTGATCGAAGCGGCTCGGATTGACGGCGCGGGAAAGTTCAGGATATTCAGAACAGTGATGATGCCGCTTGCAAAGCCCGGTTTGGCTTTTGTGCTGATGCAGACATTTCTATCTTCGTGGAATGAGCTGCAAATGGCGATGATTTTTATCAAGGATGAGGCAAAGCTGCCGATCTCCGTTATACCGATCCGTTTTTCAGCGTCTATGGGATCGACGCAGTTTCCGGTTCAGGTGATGTTTGCAGCGCTTGTGATCTGCCTTATGCCGATCGCGGTATTTTATTTGTTCGCTTCCAAATTCTTAATAGCGGGTTTGACACAGGGTGCCGTAAAGGGGTAAACAGCGTGCGTAAAAAGTGGAAGGACAGAAAATTGGAAATAAAAAGAAGCATGGGTCTTAAAATCTGCATCATCAGCAGCAGCTTCTTTTGCATTGCATTCGTTCTGACCGTGGCAATTATCAGCGTTTTGGATTATAAGGCGGTCAGCCGGAAGGAAGAGGAGAGATTCCATACTTATATCGTAGATTCTTTGATGGCGGTGGATAACAAGCTGAAGGATATGGAACGAGTTTCTCTGATGAGTACGACCGGAGAGGATGTACAGGAAATTCTGAAAACCTATCACAAGAAAAAAATTACGCTTAAAAATGCGGATGAGGAGTACCTGACCAACTATTATACTTCGCTTGTTACGCTGCGCAGCGATATCAGCGGCATTTATTTGTTTGACAATACGTCGATGATCTATTCCTATGATACGGCGAACCCTTCCCGCATACGGGATGTGGACGCCTATGAGGCGCTGAATCTTGTAAAGGAGCAGGGCGAGGGGATGCTGATGGCGAACTGCCTGATCGCGTCCGCGCAGCTTCCGCAGTTTATGAGGTACAGCGACCGGTATAATAAGGATGAGTTTTATAAAAATTCGCTATGGATGATCCGCGATATTTACGGCTTTTCCCCTTATGAAAAAATAGGCAGCATCGCGCTTATGACGCCTTCCTTGACCTTCCACGGGATGCTGACGGAAACGATCGGAACGGATATGTTCTATATTCTTTGTACCGAGGAGGGGAAAATTATCTGCTGTCAGGAGCCGGATCTGATCGGAAGGCGGGTCACGGAGGTTTCCGAGACGATGGAAAAGGCGATGATGTCATCGGTCTCGGATGTCGTCTGGCAGGGTGAAAAGTGCCGGGTATCCCAGATGCAGTCGTCCTACAGCGGCTTAAAGCTGATTGTTGGAAAATCTAAAAAAGCATTTGTACGGGAAGTGACGGAATTTTTGGATTACAGCATCCTGCTCGGCATATGTGCGATGGGATTTGTCATATTGCTGACGTTTTACAGCGTCAAAAAAATAGTAAAGCCTCTGGAAGAGTTGTCCGCAGGCATGAGCCATTTTGATGAAAACAGCCTGCACGTCCGGTACGATGTAAAAAGCGAGGACGAAGCCGGCATGCTCGTGCATTCCTTTAATGAGATGGTGGATATGCTGGAGGGGCTGATCGAAAATAAGTATGTGAATGAAATGAAAATCAAGGAGAGCGAGCTGACGGAGCAGAAGCTTTCCATGCTTTATTTAAAAAGTCAGGTAAATCCCCATTTTTTATATAATACGCTCGATACGATCCGTATTCAGGCGCAGATCAATGAGGATAAGGACGTGGCGGATCTGCTGATGAAGCTCGTCGATTTTTTCAGGCTCAGCGTAAAGGTGGATCGGCAGATGGTGACTCTTGAGCATGAATTGAAGCTCCTGAGAGCCTATCTGGAGCTAATGTGCTATCGTTACCCGCAGCTCACCTTTGGCTATGATGTGGAACAGGA
>CAZBRY010000286.1:2516-2740 GCA_964494285.1 uncultured Lachnospiraceae bacterium | reverse complement strand
CTTCCTTTTCACCTAAAGTAATCGACAAGGAAACCGAGGCCGCCTTTCGCTTCCACCAGTCCGGAATTCTGCACAAAATGCCGGCCTCCTCAATCACCTCAATATCCTTTAAAAATAAATAGGCTTCCTCCGCCGTCAAATACAGTCCATGGAACATTTCTCCGCTTTCCATAAACTCCGCGATCAACTCCGATCCCTCTGCCGCACGATTCAAGCAGGAAAGA
>CAZBRY010000286.1:1403-2463 GCA_964494285.1 uncultured Lachnospiraceae bacterium | reverse complement strand
TGCAAATTTAAGCGGCATATGTCTCACCTTGCCGTCTTCTCCCTTTGTCGCATAAGTGGCCATAAACGCAAAAGGCGCCCGGTCGTCTTTATTCTCCACAAGATGGAAGAAAACCCTTTCCGGCACGCGCAGATGTTGATTTTTTTCGGTTAAATATAGCGCAACGCTACCCTCATAATTCGAGATTTCAGCAGCAAACACAGCCTGCAGCCTGCGAAACAGTCCTCCGATCCATCCCTCATCGACATATTCCGCTCCAATCGAAAACGGAACCGCCGCAAGCAGTCCACGAGATTCCTCCTCAGACAGCACCGGTTCCGCCTGCTCCCTGACAAGCTCCAACTCGGGCAAATCAGTCAGCTTATTAAAAAAAGTCTCCGCAAGTAAATAGATAAAAGACTCAGACTGGCTCATTCCCGAAGGTCTTTGCGCCAGTCCGAGCCGATACATACCCAGATACCGATCCCTTTCATAAAGTTCAAATCTTTCCTTTTCCTGAGGCGACACCAGATCCGGTCGTGCCTCTGCTGAAAATCCCTCTTCCAGAAAAATAATCTGTATTCCCTTTGCTGCTCCCGCTTCCATGTTCAATTTTTCCTTTACTGTTATGACACCTGTATCTGCGGTCAAAATACCGTTTGACCCCAACATCATTTTTATAACAGTGTATCAGCATTTATTTATTTTGGCAATATTTTAATTGTTTAAAAAGTGTGTCTAATTACTCTCTTCCAGCAGGAAATCGGTCAGCCTGATTATTTTAATTCCATCCTGTGTGAGAGGAATATCACAAGTGCCGGCAATCACGAGTTTCTCATAATTATCTCGAACTCTTCGAAGTGGCAGCAATTCCCGCTCACGTACATGAGGAACATTCATCGATTCTGTTACCTGTATATATTTCTTTTCGATCGCATTGGACGCGATAAAATCAATCTCTTTATCGTCAATTTTTCCAATTGCCACATCATAGCCTCGTCGAAGCAATTCAAAATATACGATATTTTCAATGCAATGCCCGATATCCCTGTCTCTGAAGCCAAGCAAATAGTTTCTAAGG
>CAZBRY010000286.1:0-1393 GCA_964494285.1 uncultured Lachnospiraceae bacterium | reverse complement strand
ATGTCTACAATGTAATACTTTCCCAAAGTCCGCAAATAATCTTTTCCCTTGATATCAAAACGCTTGATCTCATAGAAAACATAAGACTCAAGAAGTGCCCCAATGTAGGCCTGTAGGGTCTGAACGGCCGGTTTGCCATTTCTCTTATCCACATCAATGAGCTTTTCATTAACCAGTGTATTGCCGATTGATGTAACTGACATATTGTTTCCGATGTTGTCCGCCATAAACATAATTATTTTTCTAAGCAGATCCGAATCTGTAATCTGTCTTTGACCACGGCGCCTTTCACGCTCCAGAATATCCCGCACCACAACCGTCGAATATATCCCATCCAGAAGCGTCATCGCCTTTTCTGTATCAAGACCGATGTCTGCAATTCCGGGCATGCCACCAAATTTCATATAAGCTTCCAATAATTCCTGCGGTTCATAGCTCTCTCCGTAAGCATCATAGATACGATAACGCAGGCCGTCTGAAGGCCCCTTACTTTCCCTAACAGTGTAGCCATGAAAATCAATAAATTCCCTAAAAGAAAGAGGCAACATTTTTATTTCCACACTTCGCCCGGCAAGATATGTTGCATATTCAGAAGACAGCAGATACGCATTAGAACCCGTTACATAAATATCACAATTAAAATCCACTCGAAAGGAATTGATTGCATCCTGCCAATCCGGAACGCGCTGGATTTCATCAAAAAAAAGGTATGCCCGTTTTCCTTGCGGCAGACGTTCCTTCACATAGTGATAGATATCCTCAGCAAGCATTTTCCTAAACTCTATGGATTCAAAATTCATTTCTATCATTTGTTCATCCGTAATTCCCTGTTCTTTTAAATGCTTTACCATTAACCTTAAAAGGCTTGACTTTCCGCACCGACGAATACCGGTGATTATTTTAACCGGCTCCGTATCCTGAAAAGCAATTAATCGATTTAGATATAAATCACGGTTTTTTAGGATGGGCTCTCTTTTCAGCATCATATCACCTCTCTATCACAACATGCCACAAAAATGTGAAAGTGTCAAGTTTGTGTTATGGATGTTCAAAAAATATGCATTTCCTTTTCCATCGCCTCATCCGCCACATAATAATGTGCCAGAATGACCGCCTTCTTAGGCTGTCTGAAAATACATTTTTCCTTGCAGTCTGTCGATCGCATTTGTAATCTGAACTTGGGAATACTTATCGCCCTTTATCTTTTTTACACATTCTACAATCCTTTCCCTGCCCTTTTCAAGTCTTGCAACATAAAGTGTCGTTGCCAACAGTTCCAATTCAGACGGAGAATCTTTTACAAATTCAGAGATTACCTCCTTAATTTCTGAATCGCATGTGTGAACTACCCATTGTCTAAAGCCAATGGGCTTCCTGCTTCATCGACCTCGTA
>CAZBRY010000285.1:2265-2754 GCA_964494285.1 uncultured Lachnospiraceae bacterium | reverse complement strand
TTTCCTATGGGATTATAGTTTGCGCCTGACCGGGAGATCAGGCGCATTTACCGCTTATTCCAGATAATCGTTCACATTGTCGATTGTTACGATTTTAAAAGGAATATATACATCGTCGATATCCGCCGGGCTTGTGCCGTTCTTTAACTGCTCGAAAATATCCGCTCCTGCTTCGGCCTGCGCTTTCGCATCCTGCAAAGCGGTCATAGCCATCTCGCCATTCTTGATGGACTGCAGCGCATCGTCACTTCCGTCCACACCGAGCACAAGAATGCTGCCATCCAGCTTTCCTGCCGACTTTAGCGCTTCCACAACGCCGAGCGCGGCATCATCGTTCTGACATACGATGGCATTGAAGGAGTCATAGGACAACAGACAATCCTCCGTCGTGCTCATACCCTGATCTTTGGAATTCTGGACATTGTATTCGTCCAAAATCGTAATGTCGTCTCTTGCCGCGAGGGACTCTTCCAGACCCTGTTTTCTGTC
>CAZBRY010000285.1:0-2255 GCA_964494285.1 uncultured Lachnospiraceae bacterium | reverse complement strand
ACTGCTGGTCGTTCGGCTCGCCCGTGAAATATAAAATCTGGGCATTCTCAGGCAGCACCTCACATAAATATTCGCCCTGTGCTTTCCCGGCGTCATAGTTCGGAGAGCCTACATAAATATATCCTTCGTAGTCATCGCCGCCCGATACGGAGGTTAGGAATGAAATATAAGGAATCCCTGCCGTTTTCGCCGCCTCAAGCGCGGGCACCGAGCCGTCAAGGTCGTTGCTGATCGCCGATACCGCGTTTGCATTCTGTACGATAAAATCATCGATCTGTCCATTCTGCACATTCGTATCTCCTCCGGCATCCGTTACCATGATGGAAATACCCTTCGCTTCCGTGGCATCCTTTAAATACGTTCTGAATTTTGCGCAATAGTTGTAAGTATCGCTGTTATTTGCAAACCCAACAAGATAATCGCCCTGTGCCGTTTCCTCGGACGCCTCGGCATCCTCCGTCGGCGTCTCAGCATCCGTACCCTCAGACGCTTCCGTTCCTTCGGATGGTTTGACAGCTTCCGTGCCCGACGCGCCTCCACAGCCTGCCAGCAGCAATGATACCATCGCCGTTGCCAATAAAATACTCAATACTCTCTTTTTCATTATTTCTCCCTTCCGTGTATTTTTCTACACATCACTTGATTTATATTAAGGCATGCCCTTGGGATCCATGCGTTAATACCTTATTTGCTCTTTCTGTCTTCCTTCGTCTTGATATCTACGATAACGGCAACCGCGATCATAAGGCCCTTTACGATCAACTGGTACTGCGTGGAAACGTGCAGCAGGTTTAAGATATTGTTGATCAGTCCGACAATAATGGAACCGATCAGCGCGCCTGTAACGGTGCCGATTCCTCCGAGAAAGCTCGTTCCGCCGACGATGACCGCCGTGATTGCATCAAATTCATATCCGTCTCCCACAGAGGGCATCCCCGCCATGAGCCTTGACATCAGCACGACGCCGGCAAGTCCTGTCAGAGCGCCGCTCAGCGTAAAGATCAGCCTTTTATTACGGCTCGTGTTGATACCGGATGCAATAGCCGCTTTTTCGCTGCCGCCGATCGCATAAATAGAAGTGCCGAATCTCGTTTTCCTCATCAGAACAGCGATCAGCGCAACCATAAGGAACATGATGATGACTGGAACCGGAATACCCATGACCGTTCCCTGTCCGAGCCACCTGATTTGATTCACGCCGCCAACGCTTTGTCCGTTCGTGTAGAGCTGTACGATTCCTTTCAGCACATAGGTCATGGCCAGCGTCGCGATAAACGGCTGCAGCTTAAAATGCGTAACGAGGAAACCGTTTGTCCATCCGCAAATAACACCAATCACAATTCCAGTCACGATCGCAAGCGGCACATTTCCGGTCGCTGCCAGAACGCCTGCCGAAAAGCACATCGCGGTCGTACACAACAATCCTGCCGAAAGATCGATCATTCCCGATACGATCAGCATCGTTTCCCCGCAGGCAATGATCGTTACAACCGAAATCTGCTTCAGAATATTGATCAGGTTCTGCGCCTTTAAAAAATTGGGGTTAATCATTGCCGATGCGATAAACAGGATAACAAGTATAATGACAATTCCATATTTCCGGTATAATTCTCCCATCGTAATCTTTTTCTTTTTCGTATCCATTACTTCGCCTCCACTATCATCTTCATTATTCTTGCCTGCTTTGCCTCCGCCTTATCGAGAATCCCGGCCAGCGTTCCGTGCGCAATGACCGCGACGCGATGGCTCATCGACAATACCTCCGGCATATCCGAGGAAATCAAAAGGATCGCGATTCCCCTCTTCGCAAGCTCCGTAATCAATTTATAAATTTCCTGCTTTGCGCCCACATCGATGCCCCTTGTCGGTTCGTCCAAAATCAGTAGCCTTACCTCTCTTACGAGCCATTTTGCGAGGACGACCTTCTGCTGGTTGCCGCCGCTCAAGTTTCCGACAAGCGTATTCGTATCCGGCGCTTTTACAGCGAGCTTGCTGCAGATTTGGCCGACTGCCTCCTCAATTTTATGTTCCTGCCAGAAGCCTCGTTTCGCAAACAGGTCCCCATTTGGAAGCTTAATATTTTCCTTGATAGACTGGACTCCGACAAACCCAAAGCTTCCCCGATCCTCCGTTACCATCGCAACGCCATCATTGATGGCATCCCGGACATTCTTAAATTCACATTTTTTTCCCTGCAGAAAAATGTCGCCGCCGTCTTTTTTTAAAGTCGGTTTAACTTCGCGCTCGATAACCTC
>CAZBRY010000284.1:0-2764 GCA_964494285.1 uncultured Lachnospiraceae bacterium | reverse complement strand
TAATAATCGCCGGGATCGCTGTATTCCTCATAATAATCGCCGGGATCGCTATAAGGATCATAATCATAGTAATCATCATAATAGCTGTAATAATCCTCAGAATACCAGTCACCATAAGCATCGTAAAAGCCCCAGCTTATCTCCTCATCCCATGACCAGCTCCACCAATTGCCGTCCGAATAATAATTCCAGTCCGGCTCATAGAACATGGAATCGTAGTCGCTGTAATCAAAATCGGAATCCCACGCATAGTAATAGTAGGGCAGATACACCCACTCCACCACCGGCTTATACGTCTTCTCAGCTGACTTTGCGGGCTTCGCCTCCGGATATTTCGTCTCATATGTCGCTGTTTTCGTCTCTTGATTCACGTTTGCCGGCTTTAAGACGTTCATCGAATTAAATACATTGGTAATCAGCGCCCCGTCCTCGTCGGTACACCCCATCGCAAACTCCACATCCAGCATATAAAGAGAGGAATTCACAATCGCGGTCGCAAAAAATCCTTCGGTTGAGCCGCCCTCTCCATCCGGCAGCGAATAGGTGCAATGCTTTGCCCGTTCGCCGAAAATCACACCGTCCTTGATCTCCGCCGGAACAGCATTAACGTTTTCCAAAACAGCCGGAATCAACGCCGCCGTAGCCTCCAAATTCTGAATACCAGGTATAAATGAAATACCCACCTGCGCAAGGCCATCCGGCGTCCTTACCATGATTGTATCGCCCTTGTCCTCAATCACGCAGTCTTCATTTACGAGCATTTCCATCATCAGGCTCTGGCTCTGATACAGCTCGCTGACTTCAGCGGAAACGACACCCGACTCCGCGGTCGTATTAGTTTCAACGTTCTCTGTAATAAGACCCGCCACACCTTCGGCAGCAGCATCTTCTTCTTTTTTCCCGCAACCGGCAGATAAAAGAAGTATCCCTGCCAGCAACAGCAATAAAATATGCTTTCCTTTCCCCATCATAACATCCTCCTTTATTTTGAACATAATAATTATAACACAGGCAACAGATCCTACGATACATAAATCTTTTTTTTTAGGTTCTTGTTTAAAGTTCTTTTTTATTGTGTTTAAAATTCGCTTTCAACATCACTCGTATGCTCAATCATTCCGCACTGCTGGTAGTTCAGCATCTGCAGGCGGATACCCTCTTTATCAAATAGGAGCGCTTTCTGGTCGATTTGATAAATATTAGTATGATATGCCTCATCCTCTGACTTTTCCTCAAACGGCTGCATAATAAAAATCATATGCAGCCTATCACTTCCATGAATAGAAAAAGTGTTTATTATTTGACGCTTGATCCGGCTGGCAAAGAGCTGATAATTATCGATAACGAAATAGATTTCGTTACGGCAGCGCATATTTTCCAATCCCGTTGATCCGCGCTCTCAATTGTTTTGAAAAGTAATACTGCTCGTCGATATCCTTTTTTTTTCTTGGCATTGCACTCTCCTGTTAAATTATTTGTCGAATTATGGTAAAATGTGTTTGATACAATTTCCTTCCGATGATATAATAGTTATTATCATCTATTATTTAATAGAAAGTGGGAGGATTGAAAATGTTTAAAAACCTATCTATCAGGAATAAATTATTTATTATTGTGTTACCTGCAATAATTGAGCTTTGTGTACTGTTGCTGCTCTTTTACCGCACTGTGTCTTCCACCTATGAGGAGAGCAATAAGATTTTTTATAACAACTTATATTTGGCAAATTCCTCTTTATTAAGCAGTGACAGGGACTTTTATCAGGCCAGCCAAGCCGCTGATCGGATCAATTCCATCATTAGCAGCAAAGAGGACGTGGATTCCACACAGAGCCTGTGGAATTCTTGGATCAGTTCCATAAACGGCAGCGGGGATGCAGCGCTCCCCGAGCTGCGTGATACCTACAGTCAAAATGCACAGCAAGCTAAGGATAACGCGAATAAGATCCTCGAATATTTTGTGGACGAGCCACAGTTGTTAGATGAATACACCCAGCACAATCTATTTTTGCTGACGGGCGGCTCTGAAACAGCAGAGGATCCAAACGGATTTTTACAGAATGATAAAACCATCCGGATGCTTCTGGATGAGTTCAATACAAACTATGCCGCATGGCAGGCTGCCTATGATCCTGAAACAGGTGAGGGAGACTATGACCAGATGTCGAATTCCTTTGATTCCGCAAGAATCAGTCTTGACGAAATGCAGAATTTAATCATGCTCTACGGCGATTACAGCGCAGCCCAGCTCGAAACCTCTATCCGGCAGAACTTGATTCAGATAACGATTGGAACCGTCTGTATTGTTTCTTTGGTTATTATTATTGCCGTGTTCATGATTCATTATTTAAGAAAACATATCAATCATATTACGAATAGCATGAACGAACTTGCCGCAAAAATCTTGCCCAGGAACCGTTACGGTTAAACAGCAAAGACGAACTCGGCAAATTATCCGTTTCTTTTAATACGGTACTCTCTTCCCTGCAGGAAATTGTCATTCAGATTGCCGATGCCTCGGGTGAAATCAGCAATTCCGCCCAGACCATGGTTCACAGCACTGACGAAGTAAGCGTCGCTACCAGCGAGATTGCAAAGGCAATTGAGGAAATTGCAGGGTCCGCCACCTCACAGGCTACCGACACAGAAAAATCAGCTCAAGAAATCAGCAATTTGGAGCAAGCGATCGAAAAAAATATGGAAGGCGGCGAACTTCTGTTAAGCGCTTCCAAACAGATCAATAATGCCAGCATAGAAGGTCTTGA
>CAZBRY010000283.1:0-2770 GCA_964494285.1 uncultured Lachnospiraceae bacterium | reverse complement strand
AATAAGCGGGAGTTGCATATTCCACAAGGCTCAAATCGAAGTCCTCTACAACAGCACCAAGCTTTCTAAACTGCTCTGCAGCACGTAAAATGGCATCTTTTACCTCAGCATCAATGCCGTCTGAGAGATAATCACGCGGGATTCCAATTTTCATTCCTCTTACATCGTTCTTAAGCGCAGATGTAAAATCATAGCTTTCTCTTTGAAAGGATGTGGAATCTTTTTTATCATAGGAAGCAATTGCCTGAAGAACTGTCGTACAGTCTGTCACATCCTTTGCAATCGGTCCAATCTGGTCCAGCGAGGAACCATAAGCAATCAGTCCATATCGAGATACGGTTCCGTAGGTCGGCTTCAAACCGACAACTCCGCAAAAGCCGCTTGGCTGCCTGATTGAGCCGCCCGTATCGGATCCGAGCGCAAATGAACATTCTCCTAATGCAACCGCTGCACAGCTTCCGCCCGATGAACCGCCAGGCACATGCGCCGGATTGTGCGGATTTTTTGTCACCCCATAATAAGAGGTTTCCGTTGTGCTTCCCATTGCAAATTCATCCATATTTGCCTTGGCAATCAGGATTGCACCGGCATTTTCAAGGCGGGACACCGCCTCCGCACTATAGGCCGGTATAAAATTTTTCAATATTTTCGAGGCGCAGGTCGTTAACATGCCTCTCGTACACATATTATCCTTCACGATGATCGGTACACCCGCAAACGGTCCGCTTAGCTCTCCGGAAGTAATCTTTTTTTGTATTTGAGCTGCACGCTTTATTGCGCCCTCCCGATCTACCGTGATCAGCGCATGGTATTGTTTTTCCTTTTCTTCTATATTAGAAAGAGCGGATTCCACAGCTTCAGCCACAGAAGCCTCCTTCTTTTGTATTCTTTTTCCCAGCTCAATGGCTGTCAAACGCATTAATTCCATCGTGATGCCTCCTATTCCACTGTCTTTGGTACCTTGAAGCTGCCGTCTTTTTCTTCCGGCGCATTTTTGATCATTTCCTCACGGTTATCGCCGTTTGTCACGACATCTTCGCGAAACACATTACTAACAGGGAAAATATGCGACATTGGCTCGACACCTTCCGTATCCAGTTCATTTAGCTGATCAATGTAATCAAGCATATTTCCCATATCCTGTTTAGCCTGCTCCTTCTCCTGCGCAGAAAGCTCTAGCTTTGCCAGGATGCCTACATAATTAATTGTTTCTTCTGATATTATATTTTTCATATAGCTGCCTCCTTCATTTTCTATGGCTCAAGACCGATGCCAAGCCCTCCATGTGGTGGCATGCCATGCTTAAAAGCCGACAAGTAGCTCTCCCTCCCATCCGTTTCCATTCCCCTTGCGTTAAATTCATTGTTGAATTTATATTGGATTCAATTGCGGCAGTATTGCTACAGAATCAATATTGAAATAAAGAAAAAATGGTGCTATTCTTATAAAAGATAGATTTGTGAATATAGTTGAACCGGAAACGTACATCTATGAGGAGATGCTTGCAAAATGGGAATCATTCAAACGAAAAAAACAGACATCCAGGATCTTCGAAGCAGCCTTTTTACTTACCGCCCCTGCTGCCTGCAGGAGGCGAAGGATAAGGATTTGATGTTAAGATATATTGACACTTACCCTGACATCCTAACCAGGAACAATGAGCTCGCTCATTTCACCGCATCCTCCTGGATTGTCAATCACCAAAAAACCAAGGTGCTGATGATTTATCATAATATTTATCAATCCTGGTCTTGGACCGGCGGCCATGCCGATGGCGATGCCGATCTGTGCACAGTTGCACTGCGTGAGGCTTATGAGGAAACAGGTATTTTCATTCCGATGTATTCCAATGACATCTTCTCGATTGAGGCAGCCACCGTTGCGGGACATATGAAAAACGGCGGATGGGTCTCCGCGCACATTCATTTGAATGTCACTTACGCTTTTTTTGCCGACGAATCGATGCCGTTAAGCATCAAACCCGATGAAAACAGCGGCGTCCAATGGTTTCCGATTGAACAGGCTGTTGCCGCTTCCACCGAACCGGAAATGCAGGTCATTTATCAAAAGTTAAATAATAAGCTGTTCGGATACAGCATGTTCTGATGTTAATTATTTTACTCTAATGGAATCGTTGTAGAACCGATATCCATGAACTTCTCATAATTGTCGTGGATCGTCAGTGTCAATTCCGAGGTCGTATTTTGTAGTTTGACAGAATAGCATGCCTCGATTGATGCGCCGTCTTGTATTGGGACGTCCTTATTATACAGCTCATCCGGCGGATTCTCCAGTGAAGCAAACGTCTCACAGTCCACGCCGTCCTGTACGACCTTTGGTGGAAACACCTCTCCCAGGCTCAACGGAGTGTCTGTCTTATTCACAAACCTAAAATAAATCAGTGCGGCCGGATTTCCATCTATATCCGTAGTGAGCTGCACCTTCGTGCAGGTCAATGAAAAGTTGTCGTTATTTACATTCACGGTTTGATCCGAACTGCCTGCTTCCTCCACGGAAGCCTCCGTTTTGTCCGTTTGGAAATCTCCACTTTTTAATTTCAGGCCAAAATGAATCAAACCATATAGGATCACGCCAAAAACAAGGATCTCAATGCCTAATATTACAATCGATATTGTTTTATTTCTCTGTTCCAAATGCTTCTGGTGCCTTCTTTGATTTCCCATTTCCTTTTTACTATATCCTTTCGCTGTTTTTTAGAATAATCACGAACTCTTGATTTTTCTGTAAGCTCCCTTTACTTCAATTCTGC
>CAZBRY010000282.1:0-2785 GCA_964494285.1 uncultured Lachnospiraceae bacterium | reverse complement strand
TCGGCAGGTTTGGGTGCCATTAGCGGTGCCGCAGAAACCTACTGGGGTAAGAATAAGGGGCGCTCAATGGAAGGAAACTTGGTGAAAATCACCAGATATCTGGCAATTGCTTTCATTGTTCTCGCGGTCATATTAAACCTAAACAGATTTTAGACAGCAAACACTCTTAAGATAACTCTTGAGAGTGTTTTTGTATAGCAGACAGGAGTGTAATGAAAGAGGATAAATTAACGGATAGAAAGCAATTACTATTAAATTTAATGAAAGAGGACTTGTATGTTCCCATGAAAGAAAAGGAGCTTGCAATTTTTCTTCAAGTGGAAAAAGAGGATAGACCTGCCCTAAAAGCTGTTTTGGAGGAGTTACTAGGGAAAGGGAAAATACAGATTTCCAAGCGTGGGAAGTATTCGATCGCGGATCAGAAAACGCTGCAGGGAATCTTTTTAGCGACACAGCATGGTTTTGGATTTGTGGAAGTGGAAGGGATCGCGGAGGATTATTATATTTTTGAAAAGGACGTCAATGGCGCGATGCATGGTGACACGGTAGAAATTGAGCTGTCCGACAGACATGCGAGAGGGAAGCACAAGGAGGCCGTTGTCGTAGAAGTGCTTGCGCGTTCGACGAACCTGCTTGTTGGCACTTATGATAAGGCAAAGAATCATTATGGCTTTGTAATACCGGACAACAACCGTTTCAATCAGGACATTTTTATTCCAGTGGAGCGATCAAAAGGCGCTGTGGATGGTCATAAGGTCGTCGTGGAAATTACGGACTATGGCAGCCCATCAAAAAGTCCAGAGGGAAAAATCGTGGAAATCCTGGGACACAGAAATGATCCGGGCGTGGACATCCTTTCTATTATAAAGGGCTATGATCTTCCAGTCGAATTCCCGGAGCGCGTATTGAATCAGGCGGAGCGTGTGCCGGAGGAAATTTCCGAGTCGGATATGGCGGGCAGGCTGGATCTGCGAGGATCTGGATGATGCGGTCAGTCTGTCAATGGAAAATGGGCATTACCAGCTTGGCGTGCATATTGCCGATGTGTCAAATTATGTGCAGGAGAATAGCGCACTTGACAGAGAAGCATTGAAACGCGCGACAAGCGTTTATTTGGTTGACAGGGTTATTCCGATGCTGCCGCACCGATTGAGCAACGGGATCTGTTCCTTGAATGAGAGGGAGGACAGGCTTGCTTTAAGTTGTTTTATGACAATTGATGAACATGGGGAAGTGATTGACCATCGGCTTGCGGAGACAGTCATCAGAACGAATCGCAGGATGACCTATACGGCGGTTAATGCGATATTGGAACAGGATGATGAGCAGCTGAAGAAGGAATATGAGGAGCTGGTGCCTATGTTTTTTGGCATGAAGGAGTTGGCGCATATTCTGAGAGAAAAACGAAAAAAGCGCGGTTCAATTGATTTTGATCTGCCCGAGACGAAAATAATTCTTGACCAGGCGGGACACCCCGTCGAGATTAAGCCTTATGAGCGCAATACGGCCACAAAGCTCATAGAAGATTTTATGCTGCTGGCGAACGAGACGGTGGCGGAACACTTCTTTTGGCAGGAGTTGCCTTTTGTCTACCGGACACATGAAAATCCGGATCCGGAGAAAATTAAAAAACTGTCTGCATTTATCCGTAACTTTGGATATGGCATCAAAGTAAAGGACGAAGAGGTTCATCCGAAGGAACTGCAGAAGCTTCTTACCAAAATAGAAGATACGCCGCAGGAAGCACTGATCAGCCGGCTGACGCTGCGTTCCATGCAGCGGGCGAAGTATTCGACGGAATGTATTGGACACTTTGGTCTGGCTTGTAGATATTATTGCCATTTTACATCACCAATCCGTCGTTATCCTGATTTACAGATCCACCGTATTATTAAGGAAAATATCCGGGGCAAGCTGAAGGGGGAGCGAATTGTTCATTATGAAAAAATGCTCCCGGAGGTTGCAAAACAGTCAAGTACCAGAGAGCGGATTGCCGACGAAGCGGAACGGGAAACAGAAAAACTGAAAAAAGCGGAATTCATGGAGGAGCGAATTGGCGAAGTATTTGCGGGAGTCATTTCCGGCATTACAAATTGGGGAATTTATGTGGAACTGCAAAATACCGTAGAGGGACTTGTGCATGTATCTAAGATGACAGATGATTACTATTATTATTGTGAAGAAAGCTATGAGCTGATTGGTGAAGCAACTGGCAGGCGTTATACACTTGGGCAGACTGTCTGTGTGCGGGTGAACGGCGTAGATATGGCGTTGCACACGGTGGATTTTGTGTTGGCTGAAGAGGAGTGAGAGTTTTGGCAAAAGAAAAAGAAAAAAATGGTTTTAAGCTGATAGCAAATAATAAAAAAGCCTATTTTGATTACTTTATTGAAGATAAATTCGAGGCGGGGATTGCGCTGTACGGAACGGAAATCAAATCTCTGCGTATGGGCAAGTGCAGTATCAAGGAGGCGTATGTACGTATTGAAAAAGGTGAGGTATTCATTTGTGGAATGCACATCAGCCCCTATGAAAAAGGAAATATTTTCAACAAGGATCCGCTTCGCTCAAGGAAGCTGCTGCTTCATAGATCGGAAATCAATAAGCTTTCCGGCAAGCTTTCGGAACAGGGATATACGATCGCGCCTTTACAGGTTTATTTAAAAGGCAGTCTTATTAAGGTGGAAATCGGCTTAGCCAAAGGCAAGAAGTTGTATGATAAGCGTCAGGATATTGCGAAAAAAGATCAGCGCAGGGAAGCGGAAAAGGATTTTAAAATAAAAAA
>CAZBRY010000281.1:0-2868 GCA_964494285.1 uncultured Lachnospiraceae bacterium | reverse complement strand
CGACGATTACATTTGACAGCAACAGTTACCTGTTATTTGATAATTACATTGAAGTGTATCCATGGAATATTGAGGCACCGACAAGTAAGATTAATGAACTATTGGGACTTTACCAAAAGTGTTATTTCCCCTGTCCCTCAGATTCGGATTTTCCGGGTCAGACGTCGCATAAGATGACATGGAATTATCCGTTTGCGACCAATGTGTCCGGTAAGGAGTCTTCGATTAGCAGCATTCAATTACAATATGAGCTGACGACGCAGAACAATGCGGACGGCACAAAACGATGGAACTTAAAGCTATATAATCGAAATATGTTTACAAATATCTGGGAGCTGTTAGAGGAGTATTATTGTAATTCCGATGACCGGATATGGACAATGGTGAAATAGGGGAACGGAAAGGAAACGGAGGAATTTGAGTAACATGCGGGAAGGCGGAAACAGACCTAATTACATAAGGCAAAGGATTAGTGCTTTCATGGCAGGCGTGCTTCTTGTGACGGCGGTCGGCGTCTTGACGCATATGCAGGCACAGGATGCAAAGGCAAAGGAGACGCTCGAGAGCATTACGAAAGTCGTGGCGGAGACATCGGCAGAAAACCCGTATCTTATTTTGGAAATCGTTCCGGATACGGTGTCGGTCGACTTGCCGCTAACCGACATTGAAGGTGCATCGGTCAATGTGCCGGTTCAGCAGAACATGGGTATGACCGGCTACTATGCCGGCGGTCAGGAACCGGTTGTAAAGGATTTACAGGAGCACCTGACTGTTCTGAGTGATACTTCATTACGCCAAGGCTATGCACAAAAACTGCTTGCCGCTGTGATTGATCCCTCTCATGCAATTGTCAATACGGTATCCAACAATGCAACCCCACTTTTTTATGACGGGAACGGTTATCGGGAATTCCGTGAAGGTGAGGAAGGGATGACGGCGGAGGAGCTTTCTGCTGGAATTTCATCAGGTACCTGGATCTTGCTTGCCAGAGACTATGCGGGAACCGACGGAGCTGATGCAGAGCCTTATGTTGATGCGGCAAAGGGAACGATGAGTCCGCAGGCAAACAGCGGAAACTTTACGGGCAGTTATATTCCGACGTATCGTAATATTTCTGAAGGTGAAGAGGTGTTGGCGGAGATAAAAAAGGATCATGCGGTTCTTTTTTTGAACAGCGTGTCGGGCGATTCCTATGACGGCGATAATTTTTCATATGACAGCAGTGCGTCAGACGGCGCATTTGATCCTTATTTCTTATATGGCACAGACGCATCAGATCAACCCAGTTTCCGCGCGCAGTTTGCGGTCACGGGTGGCGTGACCGGTTATGTTGCCGAGAGCAGCACGCCAGGCGTTTCGGAAAACGCAGTCGGCACACCGGTCTACAAGGACGATGGAGGCTCTTTTATTTATGCCGGAGAAATCAAAGAGGTCAGCGGAAACCGAATTCCATGTGATGATGCGGGAAATCAGCTGCCGAATGAGCAGGAATATTATACGGTGCAGTTTTCATACCGTGCGGAGCCGGTTACGGACGGCACGGCGCTTTATCAGGTAAGCCGTTTTTGCCAGGCAACGGCAGAGGAAGGAGGACAGTATCATTTGAATGTGTCGCCTTCCGCTTCTCCGCTTGTGCCGAACACTAATATGACAGGAACGGTCAAAGTCAAGGCTGCCGCTACGAGTGCCGGAGGCAGTGGGATGACATGGCGGAACTTGATCTACGACTATACGCCCGGCTGCGGAAACTTTGCGTGGGATTCTTTGGTGGAGGATGGGCTATATCAAATTCGCGGTGCGAAGATTTATTATACAACCGGGCTGCAAAATAGGGAGTGGCTGAAGCAATATTCCTTCGACCGGGATGCGGGAGAACAATGCCGCAGCCTTCCGGTGGAGATTATAACGAAGAAGGCATCAGAGGTGAGCACCGAAGATGTAAACGGAGCAAAAATGATTTTACTGCTGTCTGCGGACGGCGCGGCTCTTTGTGTAAACGGTGGGTTGACGTCCGGCAGTGATCCGGCCTTCCATAATTATGGGGCAGACGGAGGGAGTGGTATGGTTTGCGATATCAGTCCGGCTGTTTATAAGCAGATTATCTCGCGTGCCGTGCAGGAGAAGATTCCTATTATTGCGGATTACGGTATTATCGAAAAGGGTGAGGGCGGCACACCTGTGGCTGCCGGCATTAGGGGTTCCTTGATGTACCGTCTCATTCAGGCAATGATGGTTCAAAATTTAGAATTTTACTATCAATCGATTGAAAGCGCCTTCGATAGTGATATAAAAGACAATACAACGGATCCGGGAACGGTCAGTCCGACGATCAGTGCAAACAGCTGCCATTATGTCAATCAAAATGTTTATGTCTATCAGATGAAGAAAAATACGGGGGGAGCTTCTGCTCCTGTGACGTTTATCAATGCTGATTTTTTTTCTGAGGTATTTTCAGAAACGGCGGTCGAGGAAGGTTTTTCGGAGGTTTTGATTGATATTGAGAATGAAAATCTTTATCGGCAAACGGATGGCGGCCGGGATCTGCTTTCGACAGATATTTCTCAGGCGAGTGCCCTGCGCTATATTATCGGCTATGCAAAGAAACGGGAATATAACATGAAGGGAACGATGCGTATTCTAGAGTTAGAACCGTGTGCTTCCTACGATCTGTCCGTCGATTCCAATAACGGTATTTTGTATAGAACTGTAAAGAATAAAAAAGAGGAACTGATTAATCAAGAGGGCACAAAAATTGAGCTGACGAAAATGACGACAGCGGAATTCATCGGAAAGATTGAGGATTTGAATGCGAAGTATGATATGATCTACATTGGCATGAATACGGGACTTATGAACATGGATGCGAGC
>CAZBRY010000280.1:0-2870 GCA_964494285.1 uncultured Lachnospiraceae bacterium | reverse complement strand
CTTATGGACGGATGGAGGCAGATCATTTTGTGACATGCTGTCCAGAAAGCTTTTTGGAGGAGCATGCCGGTGAAATCGAGTCGCTGCTGTGCGGGGAATTGTCATGGCATTCGTTGAATTATCCAATTTGCATGCATGCCGGTTTTTACCGGGTGGAGCCGGGAGATCAGGATGTCGCAATCATGTGTGATCGTGCGGGAATGGCGCTGCAGTCTATTAAGGACAGCTATTTGCGCAGGGAGAATTATTTCAATGAACAGCTGAGAGAAACGCTTGTCAGGGAACAGCAGATGATGCGTGAAGCAGATAAAGCTTTGCAGGAAAAAAGGTTTTTTGTCGTGTACCAGCCAATTGTCAAGACGGTGACAGGTGAAATCATCTCGGCAGAAGCACTTGTTCGTTGGAAAAAGGAAAATGGAGAAATGGTTTCTCCGGGCGAATTTATTCCGATATTTGAACGAAATGGATTTATTTCCAAGCTGGACATGTATGTGTGGGAAGAGGTGTGTATTTACCAAAGCGGGCGAAAACAGAAGGGCAAACGAATGATACCTGTTTCGGTGAACTTGTCCCGAGTGGATTTTTATAATGTGAACCTGCTAAAGGATATCAAGGATCTATTAAATAAATACGATCTGGATGCAAATAGTCTGCGCATCGAAATTACAGAAAGCGCCTATATGGATCAGCCGCAGGAGCTGATGACGGCAATTCGGCAGTTTCGGAAGCATGGCTTTCAGGTTTTAATGGATGACTTCGGAAGCGGTTATTCCTCGCTGAATATGTTAAAGGATGTCAGCCTGGATATTCTAAAGATTGATATGCGCTTTATGGAAAGTTTGGAAACATCGGATCGTGCCGGGAATATTTTATTCAGTATCATCCAAATGGCTAAAGCAATCCACATGGCAGTCATTGCCGAAGGCGTGGAGACGGCAAATCAATATAAACTGCTTGTCAGTATGGATTGTGATTACGTGCAGGGCTATTATTTTTATCATCCGCTTTTTGCGGAGGAATTTTCCAGTCGACTTGATGAGGAGACGGCGGATATTGAAAGACAAAAAAATGAAAAGCGCCGGACGATTTTGCTTGTGGATGATGTAGAGCTGGAACGGAAGATGCTCTGTGGAATCATTGGCGATGAATATGAGATTTTAACTGCAGCGGGTGTGGATGAGGCTCTGGAAATTCTAAAAAAGAAGTTTTCCAGTATCAATCTGATTATTTCGGATATTATCATGCCGGAAAAGAACGGCTTTGAACTGCTCAGACAGATGAAGAAGATGATGTACTTTAATGATATTCCGGTGTTGATGGCGACTGCCTATGGGGAATATGAAAATATCAAGACCGCACTTTCTATGGGGGCGTTGGATGTTGTCACAAAGCCATATGATCCATCGCTTTTGCGCCAGCGGCTCAGAAACATTTTAAAAATTTCCGAGAGGGAAACAGCACAGCGTGAGATTTACGCGATTTGGGAGAATGTCGTTTTTAGTAAGCAGCTCGATTCACTTTTAGAAGGCAGTATTGCTGGTATCGGCAGGATCAAGCTTTCACGGGATGGGAAGCTTTCTATTAGGGAAATATCCTATCTCAACGAACGTTTTTTATATTATCATCAAATGTCTATGAAGGAGGCGCTTTTAAAAAAGACACTTTCGGGACTGTTGCAGAATACGCCTAAGAGTGAGCAGGCTTCCATTTTAAAAATGATTGCAGATGCGGATGCTGAAAATCAGCAATATATACAACGGGAATATCGGATCGAATGGGAAAACGGTACGCGAAAAAATATGCTTGGAAGCTTCACACTGCAATATGATCGGGACGAGATTTTGTTGGATCTGATCGTTGTGGAATGTCATGCTTGCATGGGATATCAGTTTGATAAAACTGTGCAGTCCATTTCTGAGCAGCTTATTGCCGGGATTGGTATGGAGGTCTGGCGCTATTATCCGACGGATGATGTGATCGAATATTATCATAAGCTGCAGGATGGAAAATATGTCCGTAAAGTAATTAGAAACGGAAGAGAAAATACAGTAAAAAATCCAGTTTTCCTTGATAAAGACAAAAAACAGATTGATCACATATATAGGAAAATATTGGATGGAGAAAATCGCGTACAGACGGAGCTTTCCATCCGATCGCAGAACATGGAAGCGGGTGCGCCGCGATGGATTCGTCTGACATTATTCAGGATTGAAACGCAGGGAGAACAAAACGAGGTCGTGCTTGGCATGGCAGAGGACATTACCGAGGAGAAAAGGAGCCGGAAGGTTCGTTGGCGTGAGCGTCAATATAGAGAAATATTTTCCAAGAATGCCGAGTTTTTTGCGGAGGCCGATTTGACGGATAACTGCTTTGTTTCGGAGGAGTCTCTTAAACTGCCTTCTCACCTTGGTATCCATGGGGAAGTTTCTTATGACGAAGTGCTGGAGGTGTTTTTAAAAACAGTTTGTAAAGAGGATACAGAGCACTGCCGGTCGATGCTAGATCGACTTCGTTTGGCGAAATGGTATGAGGAAGATACCCATGAGGTGAAGTTTGATTTTTTAAGCAATGCAAATGAAAGCCACCTCTATGAGTGGTATACGAGCAGCATGTACCTGATTAAGAATGAAGAAGACGGTCATATTTACGCAAGCTGGCAAATTAAGAATATTCAGCATGAGAAGCAGAGGTCTAACAATATTCGGCGGATGGCGGAGCGGGATACACTGACCGGATTATACAACCGGGTTATGATCGAAAAAAGCATGGATATGACGCTCGCCACAGTCAATCCTCCAAATACACTGTCGGCATTTCTCATGATTGATGTGGATAATTTCAAGGCGGTCAATGATAACTTTGGACATGAT
>CAZBRY010000279.1:0-2872 GCA_964494285.1 uncultured Lachnospiraceae bacterium | reverse complement strand
TCGTCATTTTCATCGAGAAGGTTTGCTTCCCCGAAATCAACCTCGTATTTTTGTAAAAATTCAATGTAGCGTACAAAATGAAACAGACCTTTATAGCTTGTCTTTCCATAATCCTCCGCCTTTTTTAGGAGCATATTCAGATTCGCCCTGCGGCGCTTTCCTCCTGTCATTGCCAAAACAAGGCTGCCGTATTCGCCCTCTATCATTTCAAGTAATAGGTAGTAAACCGAAGTGTAAGCCGACTGATTCCGGTAGTACGCAAGCTTTTCCATAAATACTTCTATCTTTTGCCTGATAACGGTGCCTTCCTGTTCTGTTTCCGAAAAATCGCTTAGTGCCTCATAGAGACTACCGAATCTGTTTTTAGCACGAATAATTGCCACTTCTTCATCTGTAAAATCCCCAAACGGGGAACGCATCACGGCAGCAAGCGGAATATCCTGCAGGGGATTATCGATCACGCGCAAAAATTCGAGAATCGTCCTGATTTCCATTGCGGAAAAATATCCCGTGGAGGACGATACATGCACCGGGATTCCTTCTGCAGCTATCACATTTTTAAATATTTCATCCCAGCCCTTATTGGTCCGAAGCAGGATGACAATATCCGAATACTTCGCCGGGCGCAGGCGCTGCTCCTCCTTATCCCAAATGCGCTGTGTCCGCATCAGCTCATGGATGCGCTTGGCAATCACCTTTGCCTCCAGCTCCCTATCTGAGATTTCCTCATCAGCGGCAAACAGCAAAAGCTCTGCCTGTGCCTGCCCCGTCTCTGCTGCCGGATAATCTGCCCCGTAGTAAAGTGCCGCCGCATCGTCATACGCGATATTTCCAAGTTCTTTTTTCATAATATACCCGAAAATTTCGTTGACTGCATCGAGCACCTCTTTACGGCTGCGGAAGTTGTGGTGTAAGTCAATCCGTTGACAGCCGCTCTCTTCCTCTGTGTAGGTATCGTATTTTTCCATAAAAAGCGATGGCCTTGCAAGCCGAAAACGGTAAATGCTCTGTTTGACATCGCCGACCATAAATAAGTTGTTTGCCTGCGGCTCTTTTCGGCTGATTGCATTCAGCAGCGTCTCCTGCACGAGATTGCTGTCCTGATACTCATCCACATAGATTTCCTCAAAGAAGTCGCGATATTCTTTTGCAGTCGTCTCCTTCCCTTTTTCAAAAATCTCCAGACACAGGTGCTCAAGATCGTTAAAATCTACAAGCTTCTTATCCCGCTTGGCAGTCGAATACGCTCTGGAAAAAGCGAGTGTGACCTTTGTCAGCGCACGCACATTCCCTGCGCACTCTTTTATCAGAGCCGCCGCCTCCGCAGGTGCTTCTAAAAAGTAATCGTCTGAAAGCTTTTGCAGCAGCTTCTTGATTTTATTCCGCCCCTCCTGCACCGCTTCCTTTTTTTCCGGGTCCACAAAGTCCCCACCCTTTTTTTCCCTGCCGAGCGTCACGAACGAAAGTGACGCAAAGCCCTCCTGCATGGCGGCAAAGCCGCCTGCTCCGTAGAGTTCCTCCACCAGCACGATGTCATTTTTTAAAGCTTCGCAATACATGTAAGGGCCATCCTTGGATTCAGCAGTCACAAGCAGTTCCCGCAGCCTCTCCAGCAGCTCACCAAGCTGTATTTTAACTGAGTTCACCAAATCCCTAACCCAGAACAGATCCTCAAAGTCATTTTCTCCAATATTCTGGTACAGTTCCCGGCAATGCTGCAGCCATTCTTCCTGCTTTGGATAACTCATAGAAAATTCATGCAGCTTTAGGATCATGCCTTCCAGCGCGAAATCATTTTTTTTGGCGGCAAGACTTTCCGTCATCTGCAAAAACTCTTCCTCTCCTTCTTCATAGGCGGATTCCAAAACGGCCTCCAGCACATCCTGTTTCATGAGGCGGCATTCGCCCTCATCTCCGACGCGAAAATCCGGATCGAGATCAATTTCATGAAAATGATTGCGAATGACATCGAGGCAAAAACCGTGTATCGTCGTGATTTTTGCATTATGCACGAGCGCAGATTGTTTCTGTAAGTGACGGTCGAATGGATTTTTCCGTCTTTTTTCCTCGATCGCCTGCAAAATCCGTTCCCGCATTTGATCGGCTGCCGCTTTCGTAAATGTCATCACAAGCAGCCTGTCGATGTCTACAGGCTGTTTTTCATCCATTACTCTTTGGATGATTCGCTCAACAAGCACTGCGGTCTTGCCGGAACCGGCCGCCGCCGACACGAGAATATTTCGATTCCTGAAGGAGATAGCATTCTGCTGTTCCTGCGTAAATTTCATATGCCGCTCCCTCCTTGTTCCATGGACTCCCGCATTTTAGCAAGGATCTCTTCCTTTGTGAGCTGTCCGGCTTGTTCTTCCTCCTCCGGTTCTGTCGCATAATGACAGACCGTACGATATTGGCAGTAGGTGCACGGATCATCGCCCTGCGGCTTTGCTTTGATATTGCCGCTTACGATTTCCGTTCCCATTTCTCGGATCTTCCAGTTTACATAATCTGATATCAGCTGAAACTCCTCGGTATTTGCGACGGAGGAGCGTGCCGACAGCTCGCCGGTCTTAAGCAGCGATACCGGAATGACATCGGAGGTCTTCTCAAACTCTCGATCCATCAGACGGATAATCTCCCCATCGCTGTTGACAAGCCCTTTCATCACAAGCTTACTTGCGATCTGCCGATTGATTTCTTCCGGCGTATCGTCCTTTTTTGCATCCACAATCGGATCGTCAATATGGTAATACAATACTCCCGCCGGAATTACCAACACCTTATCCCTGCTTTCTCGTTTCATAATCCCGGCCTTGAGATAAATCATAAGCTGCAGTTGTAATCCATAATATAGTTCCGACAAAGACAGTTTCTG
>CAZBRY010000278.1:0-2890 GCA_964494285.1 uncultured Lachnospiraceae bacterium | reverse complement strand
TTTTCCACCTCCGAGGCAAGTGAGATTAAATCAATATTCGTTCTGCCGCAGGTCGGACACGACACGACCGTAATGCCGCCCTTTCTTAATCCAAGTGTCTTTAAAATAAGTTTTGCCGAAACAATTTCTTCAACAGGATCGCCCGTCAAGGAGACACGGATCGTATCACCGATACCCTGATATAAAATAATGCCCAGTCCCGCCGCCGATTTGATGTTACCAGACTTCACCGTGCCCGACTCCGTAATGCCGACATGCAGCGGATAAAGACAGTTCGGAACAAGCATCTCATGCGCCTTGACACACATTAGCACATCAGAAGATTTGATGCTGACTACAATTCTATCGTATCCTGCATCTTCAATCATACGTACCTTATCCAGTGCGCTTTCTACAATTCCTTCCGCCGTCACGCCATGATACTTCTTAATCAGCGCCTTTTCCAGCGAACCGCTGTTGACACCGACACGAATCGGCACACCTCTCTCCTTCGCCGCATTTACGACCGCAAGGACATTTTCCCTACTGCCGATATTGCCCGGATTAATCCTGATTTTATCCGCTCCATTTTCGATTGCGGCGATCGCAAGCTTATAATCAAAATGGATATCCGCAACGAGCGGGATCTTAATATGCTGCTTGATTTGTGAGAACGCCTGTGCCGCCTCCATCGTCGGAACCGTGCAGCGCACGATATCACAACCGGCATTCTCCAACCGCTTAATCTGTGAAACCGTCGAGGGAACGTCCTCCGTCTTCGTATTCGTCATCGACTGAATCAGTACCGGATTGCCGCCTCCAATAAATTTATTTCCAATTTGAATTCCCTTTGTATGATCTCGATACATCCTGCCGCTCCTTCTTGAAAATATGAAATAACAAAAAACTATTTTGAGCTTCCCGTTATGCAACAAAGCGGAATACCCACCACAATATCTTGTGGCAGGTACTCGCTTTTCACCCATAATCAGTCTATCACAGCCACTTTTTTCTGTCAACGAAAGTCTCCCCACCCCCTCGAAGTGACTTCCTTTTATATAAGAAAATACCCGTGCCTGTTAATAACAACACGCCTGCTGCCGTTGCAGCCAGTGTTACCGCCACCGTTGCCGCGGCCTTCGGTGCAAACATCCGCGTGACCTCGGTGCCGGCCGGCAACTCCTTTTGTTTCAAATCTTCTTTTTGTTTCATATCTTCTTTTTGCTCCACGGTCTGTTCCTTCACCTGATAACCTGCAAGTGGGTTCGCGGCAAGTACACAGTTCATGGAAATCTCCTGCTCTAACACGTTTTGTGCAAGATCTATCGCCTTTACTGCAATGTTATGATCACCATATTCTTTTATGGAGAATACGGCCCACTTTCCTTCCTTGGCAAGTGTCTGTTCGACACCGTCTAACAACACACTTACGAACCGATCCTCTTCCTCATAAAGACACAGCGTGATTTTCTCATTTTTTCCTACTGTTCCATCCCTTCGTATGCCGCTTACAACAACACGCGGCACTGTTCTGTCCACAATAAAAGCAATTGTTTTTTCCGCCGTGTTTCCCGCCTCATCTACCGCTTCAATTCGCAAAATATATTTTCCTTCCTGCGTGACTTCCTCTTGCGGCAGAAAATTTCTTGTATTCAAATATGCTTTGCAGGATACCATAGTCAAATCCGAAATCCATGACGAAAAATCTGCCGGGAGCTGAAAGCGCGTTACATATTTTTGATGCAGGGAATCTAAGAACCCTATTACCGGAGGGGTATAATCCAACGTAAAGGAAAGCTGCTCTTCCGTCTGGTTCCCAGTCCGATCCGTTACAATTGTTTGAAGCACATAGCCACCCTCCTCATTTATTTCTATTGGAAATTCTGCTTTTTCAGTCTCCATAGTCCACTCCGGCATTTCAATCGGTACAAAGACTCCCTTATCGGTTTTTTTAATCAATCGGCACCGAATCTGAGTCGTATCATAAAACAGCTCTTCTACATTGAGCAGAAGCTTTTGCGGTTGATTTGTCACTGTTTTTTCCGACAGACCCTGTATGAAAAGAGTTGGCGCATGACGATCCACCCGAAAACTTACCCTTCTTTCTGTTTGATTTCCCGCCGCGTCCACCGCTCTGACGGAAATAACATAATCACCATCCTCCTCAAAATAGTAACAATTTCTACTTTCTTTTTCTTGTATCTTCCATACCGGAAGAAAAACACCTTCTTCGTGTCCCGGGCTGCGTCGCTTCGCAGAAACCTCCACACAACAGTCCGAAAAAAATGCTTCCACCAAAGTGACAGACACTGATTTCCCCTCCTGATAATCCGTGCCATCAGATACTCCCCCTATTTGTATGACCGGTGACGTACTGTCAACACGAAAGGTGACCTTTGCCTCATCAGAGCGATTGCCGGCAGGATCCACCGCGTAACAGAGAACCTCGTAGTTTCCGTCCGTTTGATAGCACTGTTCCAGTCGCTTGCCGCCTTCCGCTATCTGCTCTTCAACAAAACTCTGTCCATCAGCCATTGTCCGAATTGCCCGATATACCAGTGTGATACCCGTCGGGTGGTTATCTTGTGCTTTCGCTTCCACAATAACAGGTTCCTTTTGGATGGTGCCAGCCAAAATGCCAGACAGTTGTACAGTCGGTCTTGTTTTATCAATATAATAGGTCTCCTTAATCGTCTGCGTATTACCCGCATAATCCGTAACCGCAATCTCCAGTCGAAGACCGTCCAAACTCCTTGCCTCCTTGCTTAAAACAAGTTCCGTTTCAAACTCACGCACCTCCTCTGATTGTGAATATTCCCTTTCATACAACAATTCTCCATCCGTTTCCACTGAAATGCTGCGGATGCCACTTTTATCCTCTTTACCAGTCAAGTCACATAAGATATCTTTT
>CAZBRY010000277.1:0-2940 GCA_964494285.1 uncultured Lachnospiraceae bacterium | reverse complement strand
GCGGCAATCAGGGGATCGGCCTGGCACTTGTTGGTGCGGTGAAGGGGTATTCGGTGAAAATCATCATGCCGGATTCCGTGAGCGAGGAGCGTCGCAAGCTCGTAAGGAGCTATGGAGCCGAGGTGATCCTCGTGCATGACGCAGGTGACATTGGTGCGTGTATTGAAGAGTGCCTGCAAACGGCACTGCGCATGGCTGCCGAAGATCCGCGTGTCTACATTCCGCAGCAGTTTACAAATCGAAACAATCCCAAAGTACACAAATATCATACGGCGCTCGAAATACTTGAACAGGTGGAAGGACCGATTGACGGCTTCTGCTCCGGCGTCGGTACGGGCGGCACGATTTCCGGTGTGGGTGAGACACTAAAGAGTCAGAATCCCGGCATCCTCATTTGGGCGGTGGAGCCCGAAAACGCAGCGATTCTCTCGGGCGGCAGTATTGGCACACATTTGCAGATGGGGATTGGAGACGGTCTGATACCGGAAAATCTGAATCGGGATATTTATGAGGATATCTGTATCATTACGGATGAGGAAGCGCTGGAAACGGCAAGACGGCTCATGCGGGAGGAAGGCCTGATGTGCGGCATTTCCAGCGGATCGAATGTTGCGGCAGCATTAAAAATGGCAAAGAGGCTCGGAAAGGGCAAGACGGTTGTGACAATTCTTCCGGATACAGGGGAACGTTATTTCAGTACGGAGTTGTTTGAAAACCGGATGAAAATATAGAGAAAGAGGGGAACAGTACACATGAAAAAAAGAGAGGATATTCACAAAATTCTGATTATCGGTTCCGGCCCGATTATTATCGGTCAGGCATGTGAGTTTGACTATTCGGGTACACAGGCGTGTAAGGCACTGAGAAGCCTTGGTTATGAAATTGTGCTTGTTAATTCCAATCCGGCTACCATCATGACGGATCCGGAAACAGCAGATGTAACCTATATCGAGCCGCTGAATGTCGAGCGTCTGGAGCAGATTATCGAAAAAGAACGCCCGGACGGGCTTCTGCCCAACCTTGGCGGACAGACCGGCTTGAATTTATGTTCAGAGTTGAAAGAAGCAGGAATTCTCGATAAATATGGCGTCAAAGTAATCGGTGTACAGGTGGATGCGATTGAGCGCGGCGAGGACAGAGTGGAATTCAAGAAGACGATGGAAACTCTCGGGATAGAGATGGCAAGGAGTGAGGTTGCCTATACTGTGGACGATGCACTGGTAATTGCGGAGAAATTAGGTTATCCGGTTGTACTGCGCCCCGCTTATACGATGGGCGGTGCCGGCGGCGGTCTTGTATACAATGTCGAGGAATTAAAGACAGTCTGTGCGAGAGGTTTGCAGGCGAGTATGGTAGGACAGGTGCTTGTTGAGGAATCCGTACTTGGATGGGAAGAGTTGGAGCTTGAGGTTGTAAGAGATGCGACAGGAAAGATGATCACGGTTTGCTTTATTGAAAATATCGACCCGCTCGGTGTGCATACGGGGGATTCGTTCTGTAGCGCGCCGATGCTGACGATTTCAAAGGAGGCACAGAAGGAACTGCAGCGCCAGGCCTACAAAATTGTGGATGCGATTCAGGTGATCGGCGGCACGAATGTACAGTTTGCGAGGAATTCGCAGGACGGCAGGATCCTGGTTATTGAAATTAATCCAAGAACCTCCCGTTCTTCTGCGCTGGCGTCTAAGGCGACGGGATTTCCGATTGCACTTGTGTCGGCATTGCTCGCGGCAGGACTGGATCTTTGCGATATCCCCTGCGGTAAGTATGGGACGCTAGATCAGTATCAGCCGGACGGCGATTATATCGTTATCAAATTCGCACGCTGGGCATTTGAGAAATTCAAGGGTGCGGAGGACAAGCTTGGGACGCAGATGCGTGCGGTTGGCGAAGTCATGAGCATCGGCAAGACTTATAAAGAAGCGTTTCAGAAAGCGATCCGCTCTTTGGAGGTTGGGCGTTACGGACTTGGAGGTGCGAAGAACTTTGCGAGTCTTTCGAAGCGGGAGCTGTTAGATATGCTGCACATTCCGACAAGTGAAAGGCAGTTTATTATGTATGAAGCGCTGCGTAAGGGCGCGACGGTTGATGAACTCTATGAGATTACGAAAATCAAGCCGTATTTCATCGAACAGATGGAGGAGCTTGTGTTCGAGGAAGAAACGATCAAAACCTATCAGGGGGGCCTTCCGCCGACGGAGGTGCTTTTGGCAGCAAAAAGAGATGGATTTGCAGACCTGTATCTGAGCGGACTCTTAGATGTGCCGGAGTCTGAGATCAGAAACGCAAGGCTAAAGGCAGGTATTACGGAAGCATGGGAGGGTGTGCATGTCAGCGGAACGCAGGACAGGGCTTATTACTACTCCTCTTATCAGATGAAGGATAAGAGTCCGGTCAGCCAAAATCCGAATAAGATTATGATTCTTGGCGGAGGTCCGAACCGGATCGGCCAAGGCATTGAATTTGACTATTGCTGTGTCCATGCGGCCAAAGCGCTCAGAAAGCTTGGCTTTGAGACGATTATTGTAAATTGCAACCCGGAAACAGTTTCTACGGATTATGATACATCGGATAGGCTTTATTTTGAGCCGTTGACGCTTGAGGATGTGCTAAGCATTCATGAAAAGGAAAAGCCACTCGGGGTCATTGCACAGTTTGGCGGGCAGACTCCATTAAACCTTGCCGCGGATTTAAAGAAAAACGGAGTAAACATATTAGGCACTACTCCTGAGACAATTGATTTGGCGGAGGACAGGGATCTGTTCCGCGAGATGATGGATAAGCTGGGTATTCCAATGCCGGAGTCGGGCATGGCAGTCAATGTGGAAGAGGCGCTTTCGATTGCAAAGAGAATCGGTTATCCGGTGATCGTGCGCCCGTCCTATGTTCTCGGAGGACGTGGTATGGAAACTGTGCATGATGATGAGCATATGAAGGTGT
>CAZBRY010000276.1:0-2941 GCA_964494285.1 uncultured Lachnospiraceae bacterium | reverse complement strand
AAATAAAAAATATCGGCTGATGCCCGGCTGATCCTCGTACCAGTCCGGCTGGCTCTGGTAATGACTAATTTCATAACTGCCGTTTTCCCGAATGACGATTGGTCGGACTTTTACTTCAGAATCACTCAATATGGTTGTGACATTTGCCGACCAGAATTCTCCATAGCCATAAGAAAGCTCATGCTCCTTTAGCACTTCGGTCAGACGATCATATCGATTTTCACCATACGTGGATGGGATTTTCACGATGAGAAGTACGATCGCTAATGCCGTCGCCGTCAAAAAACACAATGCCGCATAACCAAATCTTTGAACTCTCTTCTGCCTCGTAAGCCACATCGCATAAGCCGCCGATAGGACGACGCAGGAACCATATAAGCCACACATTCTCCAGTTCGTTCCTTTCGCGGGACTAACCGAATAAATCAGCATTGTCGCAAAAAATAAAATCCAATGGGAAAGCAATAAAACCCGCATCATTTGATTTTCAAATTTCCGGTAGGAAAACAAAGCTGCAGCCGGTAAAAGCAATATCAACAGTGAAAACAGAAACAACAGTAACGTTGTGATCCCACGAAGCGAGGTAATCTGTATTTCGTGCTGCAGTATTTCTGTTGAGAGTGTCACCCAGTTGCGCATCCAATCGGAGCCCTCCCAGATCCAGTCGCGCGAAGGAGTAATCGTGGCAAAATAATTTTCATAGCTTTTGCTTAAGTTCCTCTGTCCAAAATAAAAACTCAGAAACCCAATTCCCGAAGAAATCAAACTGCCAACGCAAACAAAAAAGAGGCGCAGGTTCGCTTTTTCATTTAATTTCGTGTCAACATCAAGAAATCGTTCCAGCAGCAATGCTCCAACAAACGGAAAAACAAAAAAGAGCACCGCTGAAAATCCGTTGTTACAGCACAAGAAGCACCATAAAAACAACAAGCCAAGTGACACTTTCTGCTTGTTATCCTTTAAAAAATCATCCTCCAGAGATACTTTGGAAATTAACAGAAGTCCCACCCATAAAAACAGAAGACCAAGACTGTAATGAATGACATGTCCCCAGAAAATCATCCTTGTCGTCCTAGATACAGAAAATAAGACCGCACAAAGTCCTGTTAATACTGCCCGCTGCTCATAGGGAAAGCCAATTTGCTTAAAACAGCCATATAACGCCACACAGAACAGTACAGAAAAAGTGATCATCCCGAGAACATGCGTCGTATAGCTGACTCCAAATAGGAGTAGGAACGGTATCATTAGAATGCTGCCGCTGAACGGAAGCACGTAAGCATACCAAAATCCCTTATTATAAACGCCGTTTCCATCAAGTGCAGCCTTCGCCCAAATCAGCGTGTCCGTATAATCGGAATCAAATGCCGCTCGTTCTTTCCATGCAATAAAATAAACCACAAGTGCAATTCCAAACAGCAGGATTAGCGTTGCCCCCAGCTTCCTTCTATCTTTTATTAAATTTAACACGTTTTTAAATCCCCCTTCATTACTTTGCCATCCCACAGGCGGCTATTCATCCTGTAGCTTGATTACAATCACTTCATCCACAATTGCGATGGATCCATCCGCCGGATAACACGGCATTTCTTTGACACGCTCGTCTGCGGAAAATTCCTCCAGATCTTCCTCCCATAAAAATGACGGTAAAAATCCCAAATAACGCGTCAAAATATTCAAGTTGGAATAGCTTGAAACATTTGTCGTGCCCTTTCCTCCGATTGCGAAGTCCGTATCCATCAAGGATCCGGCCCGATTTGTTTCATCCGTAATCCCTTCGCCCACAATCGCCACCGGCAAATCATCCCGATATCCGTCCAGACTTTTTACCTGTGTCATAATGACGGTATAATATGCCAGATCATGATAATTGGTATATTGCAACGCCTGATAATTTCCATTCGCAAACCAAATATAGACAAGTACCGCTACGGTACTAGCCAAAGCGCCGCCCCAAGAAAATACCGTCTGAAACCGCCGTTCCTTTTCCGTATGTGCCTCAGGCCGCATTAAAACACGCTCAATCACTGCCAGCGGAGCGAGAAACATAAAAACAAGTGAGTAAGACATCAGCGTATAGACATAAGCGCCCCCCGCCGCCATAACATAGACAAGAAAAACTGCTACCGGAAACAACAGTACAAAAATCAGAAGCAGAAGTTTGATTTGGGTAGATTTCTGTTTGTCGGTAAAGGTCTTAACCAATGCGGCAAGCACACCAATTCCCAAAACAAAGATTCCAGCTTTGACTAGTACGGTCGGATTTGTCTGGAGCACGTCGGCACGGATCAATCTCAAGAAATCCGAGTAGCATCTCATAACGCCAGAAAGCAGTTCGGGAACTCCTACCTTTCCCATATCGCTGAGCCCTTGATAGTCGAGCATTGCGAGTCCACTGACAGACAGTACCGTTTTATTGATTAGAAAATACAAAAGCAGTCCGGCTATTAAAAATAAAAGCCTCCAAAGTCCTATTTTTAAAATAGCCTTCCACGAATTCCCTTCCTCCATGCACCGCAATAGGAGATCCGCCAACACCAGACAAACAGCAATCGAAAAATAAGACTGGTAAATTCCTGTCGCCAACGCGAGCAGGGCAGCTGCCGGCACATAACGATACCACTTAACCGGATGCTTTATGACCAGCCACGCTGCCAGACAACTTAGCAGAAGTGCCAGCGCATAATAAGGTGCCGTATACATAAAAAAATAAGTGCTCGTCACGGCAGGAAATACCGTACACAAAGCGCCTGTTATTCCCGCAAAAACACTGTCCCTGATATCCAATATCGAAATGATGAAGCAAGCTGAAACCGCAAAAAACAAAAGTGCAATCATTCCGTTGATCATTGGTAACGAATAATTCCCAAAAAACAGCTTTGTCAGCCTTCCGAAAAACTCCAGCCCCCACCTGCCTAATTCAATTCCGCTCCCGAAGCCT
>CAZBRY010000275.1:0-2953 GCA_964494285.1 uncultured Lachnospiraceae bacterium | reverse complement strand
CACGGGATTGTATGCGATATCGCTGCCACGCAAATTGAACAACCACATAATACCGCTTAAATCGGAAATCAGGTACGCGTCCGCATTCGCCTGTGTTATTTTCGCCTTTAAGCATTTCAGCTTTTCCGACCGGAAAGCACCTGCTAGGGAATCCCTAAGCTGATAGACCTCCTTTTTCGTAACAAGAGGTCGGTCTGTCCATATTTCTTTCGCAAAATCCAAATTCATATTTAATAAAACACCGGTGTTTTCAGAAAGAATTTTAAGCTCCTGATAAAAGGAGGCACTAATTGTCCTGCCGTCAAAGCCAATGCACGTATTTTCTTGTGCGGCTGATCTCAAATACTCTGTAAGAGAGGGCACGCCCTTCTCCTGCGTCTGATATAGCTCGATCTCCGTCTCCGCAAGCTCCTGTTTTGCCTGCAGCACATATCTGCCATCCGTCCATATGATTGCCTTTTGGGATGTGACAAGCAAAGTACCCGCTGAGCCGGTAAAGCCCGACAAGTACTCTCTGAATTTAAAATGTGCATCAATATATTCCGATTGATAAAAATCGCTTGTAAAAACGAGATATATGGCCACGCTCTCTTTTTGCATGCACTCTCTAAGCGCAGCAAGCCTCTCCTGTATCTGTTTCTGCATGAATGGAATCCCGCTTTCTGTTTTGTTAATAGCTGCCCGCCTGCTCGCCTTTTAATAACCCGACAGCTGAACTCGTACCAATCCGATCACAACCCGCTTCAATAAAAGCGGTTAAGTCTTCCAAGGCGCGGATGCCGCCCGCCGCTTTCATTTTAACATGCGGACCGATGTACTGTTTAAACAAACGAATGTCCTCAAGTGTTGCGCCGCCTGTGCCGAAGCCGGTTGAAGTCTTAATATAATCCGCTCCCGCATTTGTCACTGCCTTGCATAGTCTTATTTTTTCCTCCTCAGTCAAAAAACAGGTTTCGATGATTACCTTTAATATATTTTCCCCTGTAGCGGCTTTTAATGCAGCAATTTCTTTTTCTACTTTATCAAAATCGCCATTCTTAACGTCTCCGATGTTGATTACCATATCAACCTCCTTTGCGCCGTCCAAAATCGCCTGTCTTGTCTCCGCAAGCTTTGCTTCCGCCACGCTGTATCCGAGTGGAAAGCCCACTACCGTACAGATGTTAATTGTTTCTCCATATGTCTCATAAATCCGCTTAATGTAGGATGGGGGAATGCATACCGAGGCTGTCCCATATTGGATCGCCTCATCGCACAGTTCCCTGATATCCTCCCATGATGCAAACGGTTTTAATAGCGTATGGTCTACATGGCTTAACAGTTCTTTATTTGTCATATTGCCCTCCTTCATTTACATTTTTACTCCTTTTCGAATTATAACATATTTTTATTGTGGAAGTTAGCCATAGTTATATTAATTTTTTCTAAATTTCTAGTCAATTTGCTTGTCATGCTGTGTTTTTTCGTGTTATGATATTCTTTGCTACTTTTTATTGTGTATTGAGAACGGAGGTACTTGAATGGATCATAACAGTTTTTGCGAAATCACACCCGAAATTCTTTCTTTATCTGCTCTGAGCCAAAAGGCGAGCTATATAAATCCCGATTTGTATACAAAGTATGAAGTAAAGCGTGGTTTAAGGGATATCAATGGCAAAGGTGTGCTTACCGGCTTGACGAACATTTCCGATGTTCGGGCAAACCGCGTATTGAATGGGGACAGTATTCCTCAGGACGGGGAATTATTCTACAGGGGTTATGATATTCAGGATCTCGTTAATGGATTTTCTGCCGAAAATCGTTTTGGATACGAAGAAATCACCTATTTGATTTTATTTGGAAAACTGCCAAATGCGGAAGAGCTTGTACAGTTTGAAGCTTTGCTTGCCCATTATCGCTCACTCCCTACAAGTTTTGTGCGCGATATTATTATGAAGGCGCCAAGTCCCGACATGATGAACACACTGGCTCGAAGTGTTTTAACCCTTTATTCCTACGATGACCGGGCGAATGATATTTCAATACCGAATGTGCTCAGACAATGTCTGCAGCTTATCAGCCTGTTTCCCCTTCTTTCCGTATACGGCTATCAGGCATATCGCCATTATCATGATGGAAAGAGTCTTTATATTCATTCGCCGAAGGAAAACCTTTCTACTGCGGAGAATATATTAAGAATTCTTCGACCGAACAAACATTATACACCTCTTGAGGCTAAGATTCTGGATCTCGCGCTCGTCCTTCATATGGAACACGGCGGCGGTAATAACTCTACCTTTACGACCCACGTCGTCACATCCTCAGGAACCGACACCTATTCTGTCATTGCTGCTTCTCTTGGCTCCTTAAAGGGACCGAAACATGGCGGTGCCAACATCAAGGTCGTGGAAATGTTTGATAATATGAAGCATGTTGTCAAGGACTGGAGTGACGAGGAGGAGATTGCTGCTTACTTACGTGCGCTGTTGCATAAAGAAGCCTTTGACAAGCAAGGCTTGATTTACGGCATGGGGCACGCTGTTTACTCACTGTCCGACCCGCGCGAACTCATCTTCCGTACCTTTGTTGAAAAGCTGTCTGTGGAAAAGGGGCTCGAAAAAGAATTTGATCTCTATGCGCTTGTTGAAAAGCTCGCACCAAAGATCATCGCCGATGAGCGTCAAATTTATAAGGGTGTTTGCTGTAACGTTGATTTCTATTCCGGCTTCGTCTATCAGATGCTAGATTTACCAAAAGAGCTTTTTACGCCGATTTTTGCAATTGCAAGAATCGCCGGTTGGAGTGCTCACCGACTGGAGGAGCTTTCTAACAACGGGAAAATTATTCGCCCGGCATACAAACCGATTATACCGGATGAAAAATATATTCCGATAAGTGATCGTTAGTCCTTCCATTATCTTGAAAATATGTTATACTTATTTACATATTAATCTATATTATTTCACTATACTAT
>CAZBRY010000274.1:0-2958 GCA_964494285.1 uncultured Lachnospiraceae bacterium | reverse complement strand
CATTGTTATATAATGATGCGGGAGCAAAGGCAATTGCCGGCTATGTGGAAAGCGGAAAGAGTGCGGTGAAAGCCAACGATTACAATGTAGCGATTGAAGAATATACGAAGGCATGGAATCTTGATAACACGAATTCTGATGTACTGATGAATTTAGCACACGCTTATCGCCAGTCGGGAAATACGGACAAGGCGGACGAACTATATCGGCAGATCATGATCGATTTTCCGGATACAAAAAATGCGCAGGATGCGGAGGGTTACATCACCGCACCGGGCGGCTGACCGAAGGTACCAAACGAAAAATCACAACACACGAAAGAAAAGCTTGAACGGGAATAGTCAAGCTTTTTTTGTTGTATAGGGAATTCCTTAGAATTTTTTATATTAAATTGAAGGGAGAACAATAATGGAAAATGAGGAGTTTCAGGTAATCAAATCCTGTCTGGTGATTCGGATGCCCAAAGAGCTTGATCACCATCAATCGGAACGAATACGGGAAGCGGCGGATGCCCATATCGAAGGGAAGAATATCTCACATGTCATTTTTGACTTTGAGCAAACGGAATTTATGGATAGCTCAGGAATCGGTGTTATTATGGGGCGATATAAGAAGGTCGCAATGTTTGGAGGAAAGGTTATGGCAATTCATGTGAACCCGCGGATGCAGAAAATATTTCTCATTTCGGGACTTCATAAATTAGTGGAGGTGATTCAGTGATGCAGGAGAGAGAAGAGAATAATTATGTAGGCATAGTGATAGAGGGAGAGCTTGCTGAGGACAAAACACGCAACCGAATGGAGCTGACTTTTTTAAGCAAATCCGCAAATGAAGGGTTGGCGAGAATGGCTGTTGCCGCGTTTGTGGCTTATTTAAATCCGACAATTGAGGAGCTGACGGATATCAAGACTGCAGTTACCGAGGCAGTTACCAATGCAATCATTCACGGTTACGGGAATGAGGAGGGCATCGTCGTGATGAATGCCTGGGTGGAGCAGCAGATTCTGTCTATTGAAATCATTGATGCAGGACAGGGTATTTTGGATGTGGAGCGTGCAATGGAGCCGCTGTACACGACAAGGCCTGATTTGGAACGCTCCGGAATGGGCTTTGCATTCATGAAGGCTTTTATGGACGAATTGACGGTGGAATCAACGTTTGGCGCAGGCACACGGATACATATGAAAAAAGCAATAGGAGTGACAAAGGGCGACATTGATGCGGCAGAGCTATATTTTGGAAGTGAATAAATGGACACGATTGCTTTAATTGAACAGGCGCACAAGGGGGATAAACAGGCGAGAGACAGGCTGATAGAAGAAAATCTTGGACTCGTACATTGTACGGTCAGGCGTTTTTGGGGCCGCGGTAATGAAATGGAGGATTTAATACAAATAGGCATCATTGGACTGATCAAGGCGATCGATAAATTTGATGTCAGCTTTGATGTGAAATTTTCTACTTATGCGGTTCCGATGATTGGGGGCGAAATTAAACGTTTCCTTCGCGACGACGGGATGGTCAAGGTGTCCAGAGGTATAAAGGAAAATGGATGGAAAGTAAAAAGAGCCGTTCAGCAGCTTTCTCAAAGCCTTGGCAGGGAGCCAACCCTCTTGGAAATTGAAAAAGAAACAGAAATCAGCGTCGAGGATATTCTGATTGCTCTGGATGCACAGACAGAGGTGGAATCCATTTATAAATCCGTACACCAGTCAGATGGAAGCGATATTTACCTTGTGGACAAGATTTCCCAAGAAAAGGATGAGCATGAGGAGCTGATGAACCGAATTATGCTCGACCAGCTGATTGAAGGATTAAAGGAGGAAGAACAGCGTCTGATCCGGCTTCGCTACTACGAGAACGTGACACAAATGGAGGTGGCAAGACAACTCGGTATCAGCCAGGTGCAGGTGAGCCGCTTGGAGAAAAAAATACTGATGCGGATGCGCAGCCATTTTGTGTCACAGTAAAACATGGCATAGCGTATAAATGTTCTTTCTCTTTCAGGCTTTATCCTTCGAGCTCTTGCATCCTGCGCAGCCGGAGCCGAAGGAAGAGCAATCGCCCTGTTTGTTCCAGCAGTAGGAGCAAAGCTGACTCGGATCAATACCGACGGACGCAATCATATCGTCAAGACGATGGAAACGCAGAGAGGTGAACCCAAGCTTTTGGCGGATCGCTTCTATCATTTCCTGATAATTTGTGCTGTCGGGATTTGTGTAGCTGGCGAGCAGCTCATCGGAAATATGTTCTCCCTCCCGCTCACGGATAATACGCCTCGTGATCAGGTCATATTCCGAGTTAGAGCGCGAGAAATTCAAGAACTTGCAGCCATACAGCAGGGGCGGGCAAGCCGGACGGATATGTACTTCCTTTGCACCGCTCCGGTAAAGGAATTCTGCCGTCTCGTGAAGCTGCGTGCCACGCACAATAGAATCGTCAATTAAAAGAAGGCTCTTATCACGAATCAGAGTATCAATCGGGATGAGTTTCATGCGTGCAATCAGATTCCGCTGGCTTTGATCAGCAGGCATAAAGGAGCGCGGCCAGGTCGGTGTGTATTTGATAAAGGGTCTTGCAAACGGAATGCCGGAATGGTTCGCATAGCCAATCGCGTGTGCCGTACCGGAATCTGGAACACCGGCGACGATGTCGGGTCTGACAGAATCTCTTCTGGCAAGCATATCTCCGCAGTTGTAGCGCATCTGTTCCACGTTGACCCCTTCGTATGTCGAAGTAGGATAACCGTAATAAATCCATAGGAAAGTACAGATTTTCATTTTGTCACCAGCCGGCTTTAATGTTTCGTAGCCCTCCGGCGTGATATAAACAATCTCGCCCGGTCCCAGTTCCTTTTCATCGCTGTAGTCAAGGTTGATATAAGCGAAGCTCTCAAACGAGACGCAGTAACTGTCCTTTTTGCCGCCTATCATAAGAGGAGTTCGCCCGTACGGATCG
>CAZBRY010000273.1:0-2978 GCA_964494285.1 uncultured Lachnospiraceae bacterium | reverse complement strand
TATTTTCCGGCATATCGGTAAAATAAAGCATCGTGCACATAAATGCTTCATGATAGCGATACTGCTGCGCGAGAAACAACGTCACCCTCTCGTAGAGGTCGACTGCGTTGCCGTCCTCTCGATACTGCGCTAAACTATCCCGCACCGTTGGCATATAGGAGGCATTCTTCGAGGCGGTTATCGCATCCGAAACCTGCATCAAATAAATCTCCACAGCATTATCCATAGAAGAGACAATCGTACGCTCAATCTGTGAATTAATCCCCCTTGACGCAGTCGTAAATACGGCAAAGCTCAAGAGCATCAGGGGCAGTAGCCAACAAAGCAGCAATATGAATATCATACTCCAGCGCAATTCCCTTTTTTGATGCAAAAACTTTTTGACCCCTTGCATCCGCTCCCTCATGGCGGTCTCCTTTATTTCGTATATTGGCTTTCTTATTTTATAATCATAGCATAAAAAGGAGTTGTTTCATACAACTCCTTTTACCACCGAATCATTATTTCTGTTTTTAGTTAAGAGACAGATAGCTTTCAAATAGCTCACAGACTGTTTTTGCATCGGATGGATTCTGCATTTCACAGAAGATACGAAGCAGTGGCTCCGTGCCGGAGAAGCGGCAGACCACCCAGCCATCGTTTTGGAAATAAACCTTGCAACCATCCAGATAGGATACCTTTTTGATCGGAAACGGCAGATCGGGCAGCTTCCTTTCGGTTAGAATCAGGCGGCTGATTGCCTCCTTTTTTTCCTGATTGAATTTATAATCCCTTTCTTCCATATAGATACTGCCGCATTCCGCTTCGATATCCCGGTAGATTTCCGAAAGCTTCTTGTTTGTGTAGGCTAACATTTCTGCAAGCAGGGCCGCCGCATAGATGCCGTCTTTTCCCTTGATGTGCCCCCGTACTGTCAGACCGCCTGAGGACTCCCCTCCAAGCACCGCATCGGTTTCTTCCATTTTTGCTGAAATATATTTAAAGCCGACCGGCACCTCGTAACAGCGTTCTCCAAATTTTTTCGCCACGCGATCGAGCATATGAGTTGTTGCGATATTGCGTACGACCGGTCCGTGCCACCCCTTATACTTCACAAGGTAATAATAAAGAAGCACAAGGATATCGTTTGGATGCAAAAATCTTCCCGTATCGTCAATCACGCCGATTCTGTCCGCGTCTCCGTCCGTCGCGATCCCGATATCGCATCGGTTATCGAGTACGAAATTCTGCAGCGTGCGCAGCGTGGCAGCGGTTGGAGCCGGAAGCTTTCCTCCAAACAATGTATCATGGCGTTCGTTGATCGTTTGCACCTCACAGCGCGCCGTATGAAAAATCGTCGTAAGGGAAGTCTCGCTGACACCATACATCGGATCTAGCGCTATTTTCAACCCTTGCCTTCTGATCATATTCACATCAATCATAGAAAGAATATTGTCCAAATATTCATTCAACGGGTAAATTTCCTCAATCAGCCCCCGTTCGATGCCTTTTGCATATTCCATCGATGCGACCGGCTCTCCACACCCCTGGATTCTTTCAAGATACTGCTCAATTTCCTTTGTCTGTACCTCGTCGGCATCTCTGCCGCCATATGTAAACACCTTGACGCCGTTGTAAATGGCCGGGTTATGGCTCGCGGTAATCATCATTCCATAAGGAAGTTCATATTTCATTACATAAAACATAATGAGCGGCGTCGGCGCGGATTTATTTACGAGAGACGCCCGAATTCCCTCCGCAGCAAACACCTCTGCCGCCCACTGCATCGCCTCTTTTGATAAGAATCGTCTGTCATAGCCGATGACAATCCCTTTTTCAGCAACGCCCTCCTGCTTCATCTTATCTGCAAGTGCTTTTGAAAGAAGCTGAATGTTTACCTTGGTAAACTCATCTCCGATAATGGCTCTGAAACCGCCTGTTCCAAATTTAATCATAACGCATCCTCCCTATCCCATGATGACATCGACGCGGCAGTGCAAGCCCGACGCCAGCTTCGAAACCTTCTTTACATTCATTCCGTCCAGCTTTATTTCCTTAACACCCTTCATCACACCGTCCGGGTTAGACACATGGATCTCGTAGACCGCACCGCACCACTCTCTCGTCACGCAAAATTCCTTCCAATCTGCCGGTATGCACGGGTCGATGACGAGTTCGTCAAACTGAGGCCGGATGCCAAGCATATAACGTGTTGCCGAAAAATAAGCCCAGCCGCCTGTTCCTGTCATAAATGGATGCCTTGCACGCCCATGCGCGCTGTGATCTTTTCCCATAATAAACTGGCAGTATGAATATGGCTCTGCTTCCCTGATTTCGATCAGGTCGTTTTGGTTGTAGGGGGAGAGCGCATCATAATACTTCATCGCGCGATCGCCTCTCCCAAGCATACATTCAGCAGCCCATGCCCATGGATTCGGATGAGAAAATACCGCACCGTTTTCCTTCACGCCCGGATATACCCTTGTCACGAAGCCAATATCATCATCGGGAACCGTATATGAGGGACCGTTTAGCATAATCCCATAAGGCGTATACAAATACTGCTCCACGCTATCCATCGCCCGTCTTCCCTTTTCGTTCACTTCCGCTCCCGACAAAACGGCCCACGTGTTACTTTCCAAATGAATCTTGCCCTCCACATCCTGCTTCGTACCAATTTTCTTTCCGTTCTTTGTCACGCCGCGGATAAACCAATCTTCATCCCAAAGCTGTGTATCACACACATCCTTTACATGTGCCGCCATAGCCCGGTAATGTGCCGCGTCCTGGACACGCCCCAGCTTTTCAGCCAGCTCAACAAAATAATTCAACGCCCAATAGTGTAAAAAGGAGACAAGCGCGCTTTCCCCGCCGCCAAGGTTTAGACAATCGTTCCAGTCAGCCCGAAGTCCTTTGCAGATACCGGTCTGTCCGACCTGCTCAGCTGAAAACTCGAGGATTCGTTTCATATGCTCATAGACAGTTCCTTCTCCGCCATC
>CAZBRY010000272.1:0-3010 GCA_964494285.1 uncultured Lachnospiraceae bacterium | reverse complement strand
TGTTATCCGGCATTTTATCTGGTTCCAAACCATACCTGATTCAGTCAAATTAAAAAGAGGCACAGCATAAATGATTCTGATGGATTTTACGTCAGATTGTCTTATGCCGTGCCTCTTGTGTTATGATAGTGTTTGTTACATAAAAATAGCAGGCCTCACCCTCAGAAAGTCCGGCCTGCTACTGCTCACTTACACAGGTAAACCTGCGTTTATTCACAATACTATGATAACCGTTCTTGTCAGAGATTACAATCAGATTTCTCAATCCTTTTATGATTCTGTTATAAATGATATTCAGCTCCATCAGTTAACCTGTTCCTGCGGACACTCCGCCTGCCTTTCGGTCCACGGTTACTATAAACGCTCTGTAAAGAGGGATGAGGGGAAACTTCGTCTTCGTATCTGCCGGGTCAAATGCTCTGAGTGTGGAACCACTCATGCAATCCTTCTGTCCTCCTTTGTCCCTTATTCCCAGATGGCTCTTGTTGACCAGCAGCACATCTGTCTGGCTTATGAGGCCGGAGATGACACCTGTGGGATCTGCGAAGACCATCTTTCGATTGATGAGAACAATGTCAAATCTGTCCTTCGAAACTACAGACGGTACTGGCGTGAAAAGCTGAGGTCTCTCAGGATCTTCCTTTCTCCTCTGACGGATCTGGTTTCCTCCTGCTTCTCATTTTATTCGTCACAGTTCATGCAGATCCACCGGAGGAGCAACCAGCTTTTTTTCTGTACCACATAACCTTACCCGACAGCCGCCGCCTCTGTCCTTATACTAAAGGAAAAACAACAAGGAGGCCTGACTTATGGAACAGGAAAAGAAACAGGCAGTCGCTCTGATGCGTTATTCAGCGATTGCACCCATCATTACAGGTACCCAGGATGATTATGAATCCCTGAGTGCTTTCTTTCGCACCGCTTCAGCAAAGGGGATCAAGGCTCCGGATGGTTCCCTCCGGCATTATTCCCCCGGAACTCTGGAAAAATGGTACCTGACCTACCGCAAGTCCGGGTTTGATGCCCTGATTCCCACCGGACGCTCTGACTGTGGCGTCAGCCGGAAGATTGACGAGGATCTGAAGGAACAGATTTCCTATCTTAAACACCACTATCCACGGATGTCCGCAGCGGCCATCTACAAACAGCTGCAGGATAACGGCAGTATCCGCTCCGGGCAGCTTTCCGAATCCACGGTATGCCGTTTCATCAACCAGCTCGTCCTGCAGGAACGCCTGACGAGCAACCAGGATATGCGCCGCTATGAAAGACCGCATATCAATGAAGTATGGTGCGGGGATTCCAGTTCGGGTCCTTATCTGAAGACCGCAGATGGAAAGAAGCACCGTGTTTACGTGATTGCGCTGATTGATGATGCCAGCCGTTTTATCCTCAGTGCCGATGTGTTTTTCAACGATACCTTTGTAAATCTGATGTCTGTCATGAAATCGGCAGTATCCAGGTATGGGCGGCCAAAGGTATTCAATTTCGATAATGGTGCTGCCTATAAGAATCGGCAGATGGAACTTCTGGCTGCGCGAATTGGTTCCGTAATCAGTTACTGCAGACCTTATACCCCGACTCAGAAGGCCAAGATTGAGCGCTGGTTTCGCACCCTGAAAGACCAGTGGATGGCTTCTCTGGACATGCGGGATTTTCACACACTGGAAGAACTTCGGGGCAGCCTGATGACTTATATCAGGGTTTACAACCAGCAGACTCATTCTTCCCTGAAAGGATTGTCTCCACAGGAACGCTTTTTTCAGGAACCCGAACTCATCAGCCGCCTTCCTGACGAGCTGATCGAACGCTCTTTCCTTCTTGAAATTGATCGCCGGGTATCCGTGGATTCTGTCGTCGTCATCGATCAGGTGGAGTACGAAGTCGATTACCGTTTTGCAAAGCAACGCATTACCCTGCGCTATACGCCGGATATGACAGACATTTTTGTCGTGGAGGCAGACGGCTCCCTTACCCCGATCCGCCTCCTCAACAAGCAGGACAATGCCCTCGTCAAGAGGGACAAGGTTCGTCTGACAGGAGGTGAGGACTGATGGAATTGACTGCACGTTATGGGCTTGAGTTCAACCCATTCTTGAAGAACTCCAAAGAGGTCCTTTTTGAAGGAGCCGAATATACAGAGGCCAGGTTCCGTCTGGATTACCTTGCACAGACCAAAGGGTTTGGTCTGCTTACCGGTGCTCCGGGACGCGGAAAGACAACACTGGTCCGCTCCTGGTCTTCTGGTCTGAATCCATCCCTGTACAAGGTGGTCTATTCCAGCCTGTCCACCGTTACCGTGAATGATTTCTACCGGAATCTCGCCGTATCTCTGGGGGCGCAGGCATCCTACCGTAAAACCGAAAACTTTCACATCATCCAGGATGAGATCAATCGCCTCTCTCTGGATAAAAGAAAGACCCCGGTTATCATCATTGACGAAGCGAACTACATCAAGAACGCAGTTCTGAATGACTTAAAGATCCTGTTTAACTTTGAGATGGACTCCAGAGACCGGGCAGTAATTCTTCTGGTTGGTTTGCCCCAGCTGAACAATACCCTCCAGCTTTCCATCCATGAACCGCTGCGTCAGCGTATCATCATGAATTACAACATCGATGGTTATTCAAAAGAAGAAGGGCGTTCCTACATCGAGTGGAAGCTCAAAAAGGCCGGATGCACAGAGCCTGTTTTTGAGGATGCTGCCATCGAAGCGATCCTGAATGCTTCAGACGGGACAGCCCGTGTGATCAGTAAACTCTGTAATGCATCTCTTGTGATCGGGCACAGCCAGTCCATCGGTCGGATCACCGCGGATATCGTAATGAAGGCAATCAACGACAGCACCCTGGGCTGACAGGACTCCCGCTATTAATTTGCGGGAGTTTTCTTTATTGGAAAACAATTCGCAGAAACAGCTGCTTTTAAAATGACGAACATGGATGCAAAAGACCAGAATCAACATGAAATAATCTGACGGATTGAGCATCGTTTAATTTGCGGGACAACA
>CAZBRY010000271.1:2790-3014 GCA_964494285.1 uncultured Lachnospiraceae bacterium | reverse complement strand
ATACAGCAGCCCTTGAAGCCCGCACCCGAAAATCTGCCGCCGTAAATTCCTTTTCCTCTAGTTCCTTCTGGTTTTCCTCCATCTGGCGCTGCATCTTCTGTGCCTGCTTCATCAAGTTGTTCATATTTCCGGGCATACCCATTCCTGCGCCGGAAAATCCGCCTCTCTTTGCCATACTGCTTCCTCCTAAAATAATAATATCAATCCTCAGTCTCAATCTCCAT
>CAZBRY010000271.1:0-2780 GCA_964494285.1 uncultured Lachnospiraceae bacterium | reverse complement strand
GTTGTCTTGAAACTTCTTATTTTTTTCCATCATCATAATCTCAAAATCTACTTCCTTGCCAATTCGGTCATTGATCGCCTGTGCAATCGCCGTCCGCTGCAGCTCCTTATTCAAAAAATCCCTTGCGAGCGCATCCACAACGACAATCAATAATTTGTTATCCTCTCTGGCAGTCAGCTTCGCCATCTTTAAATATGGACGTACAATACCGGGCATTTTTGCAACGATCCCCTGCCATACCGATACCACCTTTTTAATATCCTCGCTCAGAGCCTTTGGCAGTTTGGCACGTTCCTTTTCGAATTTCGACCCATCTTCGCCTCCGCCTGCACCCAGGGTTTCCTCGCCCGGCACATCTTTCGGGACGCTTACAAGAACACCGCCTTTTATCTGCTCCTCCAGATCCCTGATCCGATCCAGCATGGACTCCAAATCGGTTTCCATGCTCGGCTTGCAGAGCTTGATCACTGCCATTTCAATCAATACACGCTTTTGAGAAGCATATTTGATCTCTCCGGAAAGCTCCGAGAAAACACGGATATAGCGCATCAGCGTCTCCTGATTAATCATTTCTGCCTCTTCTTGCAATCGTTGCAGGTTTTCACTCGAAACATCCAGCACATCCTCGATATCCTCCGAAGACTTCACAAGCAGCAAATTTCTCAGATACCAGGTGAAATCAATGACAAGCTGGGATAAATCTCTTCCCTGCATAATAATTTTTTCCAATAGGTGGATTGCATCTAAAATATCCCTTGCCATAACAGCACGCAGTATCGCGCTGAACACCTCGGTATCAACCGCGCCGAGCACCTCCAGAACCTTATCATAGGTCAGCTTCTGTCCGAAATAAAACGAGACGCACTGATCCAAAAGGCTTAACGCATCGCGCATCGCTCCGTCCGCCGCCTTCGCGAGATAGCGAACCGCCTTGTCCTCCGCCTCAATCTGCTCCTCTGCCATAAGCTCTCTCAGTCGGTCAACGATCGTTTCCACCGAAATTCGCTTAAAATCATATCGCTGGCATCTGGAAAGGATCGTCACCGGGATTTTATGCGCCTCCGTCGTAGCCAGAATAAAAATAACATAGGAAGGCGGCTCCTCCAACGTCTTGAGCAGAGCGTTGAACGCTCCTACGGAAAGCATATGAACCTCGTCGATAATATAAACCTTATATTTTCCTTCTGCGGGCGAATACGAAACCTCATCCCGGATTTCGCGAATGTTGTCGACACCGTTGTTGGAGGCCGCATCTATTTCAATTACATTCATCGAATTGCCCGTTGAAATAGACTTACAGCTTTGGCATGCTCCGCACGGACTTCCGTCTGTAGGATGCTCACAGTTGACAGTCTTTGCAAAAATTTTTGCCACTGTTGTTTTACCCGTTCCGCGCGTCCCGCAAAATAGATACGCATGTCCGATCCGATCCGCAATAATTTGATTTTTAAGCGTTGTAACAATAGGATCCTGCCCTTTTACATCTTGAAAATTATCGGGCCTCCACTTTCTATAAAGTGCGGTATATGACATGAAAACTTCCTCTTTTTCTAATTGCTGACTATTAATCCCCGAAGCTGATGCCGAGCATCTTCGCTTCTTTTACGATTGTGGCATCCGGCGAAACATATTTCAGCTTTCCGGCCACGTCCTTTAACGGTATTTTACCGACCTCCCTGTTCACGATGCCGGCCATGTAGCCATATTCTCCGTTTATAATCAGTTCCGCAGCCTTTGTGCCAAGACGGGAGGCCAACACCCTGTCGTATGCACTCGGACTGCCACCGCGCTGCATGTGCCCCGGCACGGTTACCCGGATCTCCTGGCCGGTTCTCTCTTGAATCTGTGCCGCTACCTCATAGGATACAGACGGATAGGTACTTTTTATCTGTTTGTCCCGAAGCTCCTTCTTAGTAAGCTGGGCATCCTCCTTGGAAATCGCGCCCTCGGCCACAGCAAGAATTGTAAAGGTACTGCCGCGCTTCGTTCTATGGTCAATTGCTTCCACAATCTTATCGATATCGTAAGGGATTTCAGGTATCAAGATAATATCCGCACCTCCCGCAATACCGGCATTCAATGTCAGCCACCCGACCTTATGTCCCATGACCTCCACGATAAATACACGGCTATGGGAAGAGGCCGTCGTATGAATACAGTCGATAACGTTCGTCGCAAGGTTTACCGCGCTCTGAAACCCAAACGTCATGTCGGTTCCCCATAAATCATTGTCTATTGTCTTTGGAAGTGTAACAATGTTCAGACCCTCTTCGCTCAACAGATTTGCCGTCTTATGTGTGCCATTGCCGCCAAGAATTACAAGACAGTCCAGATTAAGCTTGTAGTAATTTTGCTTCATCGCCGCAACCTTGTCCAAACCGTTTTCATCCGGCTCCCGAATCGTCTTAAATGGTGTCCTGGAGCTGCCGAGTATCGTTCCGCCACGCGTCAGTATGCCTGAAAAATCAGAAAATTCCAGCTTTCTGTAATTACTGTAGATCAAACCTTTGTAGCCATTATAAAATCCAAAAAACTCAACCTCCTGCGATCCCAATGCAAACCACAGCGCCTTTACGACACCACGCATAGCCGCATTCAATGCCTGGCAATCGCCACCGCTTGTCAATAGCCCGATCCGCTTCATTAGCACCTCTCCTTTTCTATTTGTATTTATTATTTGATTATATCGCACTTTATCATTTCTCACAATCAAAACGTTTCAGAAACAGCGGTGAGGAGTAAACTTTTTTGAACTGTACATTTTAATTCGGAAACCATTT
>CAZBRY010000270.1:0-3027 GCA_964494285.1 uncultured Lachnospiraceae bacterium | reverse complement strand
GAGCACCGGAGTCAGCCATCATATAAATGTTATTATATTTGTCGAGACCGTCCAAAAGAACCTTTGTCAGTTCCTTATCGGTGTCATTCCACGTTTCAATGACACCTCTGTAACGCTCCTCTTCCGTAATCAGACCACGCTTGTAATTCTGAGTGATCCTATCCACGGTATCCTGTGCCTGCGCAAGCATTTCAGGCTTTTTTTCCGGCACGGTCATGTCAGAAATCGAAACTGTCATCGCCGCCTTTGTAGAATATTTATAGCCCATCGCCTTAATATCATCAAGCACTTCGGCAGTTCTTGTCGCGCCATGAGTATTGATTACCTTTTCGAGAATCTGCTTTAAGCCCTTTTTCCCTACATGGAAATCAATTTCAAGCTTCAATGCATTTTCTGGATCCTCTCTATTGACAAAACCCAAGTCCTGCGGGAGGATTTCATTAAAGATCAGTCTGCCCAATGTCGTATTGATCATTCCCGAAATCTTGCTTCCCTCTTTATCCGTCTTTTCTCTTCTGACGTTAATCCTTTGATGAAGGGAAATTTCTCCATTTTCATATGCCAAAAGCGCCTGACTCATAGAATAGTAATAGCGTCCGAGCAGGTCGGTAAACTCACAGACAATCCACCTGTCTCTATCCGGATCAACACAGACACGAATCAGCATATCTCTGTTCAAGGGCACGCTCTTTAACTTAGAAACATCCTTGCCAACCTTTATGGCAGCCGCCCTCTCCGCCTGATAAGCACTATAGGCTGCGAGCGCCTCTTCCACTGAAGCATATTCTATTTCTGCTTCTCCCACAAAATCAGGATCCTTGGAATAATCTCTATACTTATCCATCGTCAGATAGTAGATCCCGAGCACCATATCCTGAGAAGGAACCGCAACAGGACCGCCATCCGACGGTTTTAACAGGTTGTTCGGTGAGAGCAGAAGGAATCGGCACTCTGCCTGTGCTTCCACGGAAAGTGGAAGATGCACGGCCATCTGGTCACCATCGAAGTCAGCATTATATGCGGTACATACAAGCGGATGCAGCTTGATTGCCTTACCTTCTACAAGAATCGGTTCAAATGCCTGAATGCCAAGTCTATGCAGTGTAGGCGCACGGTTCAGCATAACCGGATGTTCCTTGATCACATCCTCTAACACATCCCAAACCTCCGGACGCAGGCGTTCCACCATCTTCTTTGCATTTTTAATATTATGTGACGTACCGTTTGCTACCAACTCTTTCATAACAAAGGGCTTAAATAACTCAATCGCCATTTCTTTTGGAAGTCCGCACTGATAGATCTTAAGCTCAGGACCAACAACAATAACAGAACGTCCCGAATAGTCAACACGCTTCCCCAACAAATTCTGACGGAAACGTCCTGATTTACCTTTTAACATATCCGACAGAGACTTAAGCGCCCTGTTTCCTGGACCCGTAACCGGTCTGCCCCTTCTGCCGTTATCAATCAGAGCATCTACAGCCTCCTGCAGCATTCTCTTTTCGTTTCTGACAATAATATCAGGGGCTCCAAGCTCTAACAGCCTCTTCAAACGGTTATTTCTATTAATAATTCTTCTATAAAGGTCATTGAGATCGGAGGTCGCAAATCTTCCGCCGTCTAACTGTACCATCGGGCGCAAATCAGGCGGAATTACCGGAATCATATCCATGATCATCCACTCCGGCCTGTTTCCCGAACCGCGGAAGGCCTCAACCACCTCCAGCCTCTTGATGATTTTAGCTCTTTTTTGTCCGGTGGACTCTTTCAGCGCAACTTTAAGCTCAGTTGTCTCGCCCTCCAGGTCAATCGCCTGTAAAAGCTCCTTAATCGCTTCCGCGCCCATTCCAACGCGGAACTTCGTCCCCCAGTTTGTCCGATATTCCTGATACTCTCTTTCGGACAGTACCTGCTTATACTTCAGATCGGTATCCGCCGGATCCAGCACGATATAGTTTGCAAAATAAAGCACCTTTTCCAGTGTACGCGGAGACAGGTCAAGAATCAGACCCATCCGGCTCGGGATCCCCTTGAAATACCAAATATGGGATACCGGAGCGGCAAGCTCAATATGCCCCATACGCTCTCTGCGGACATTTGCTTTCGTAACCTCTACACCACAACGGTCACAAATAACACCCTTATAACGGATTTTTTTATATTTGCCGCAATGACATTCCCAGTCCTTGCTTGGTCCAAAGATTTTCTCACAGAACAGACCGTCCTTTTCCGGCTTTAATGTTCTGTAATTAATCGTTTCCGGCTTCTTTACCTCGCCTCTGGACCACTCCCTGATCTTTTCCGGTGATGCCAGCCCGATCTTGATTGCATCAAATGTCATTGGCTGATATCCGTCTTTATTTATTTCTGGCATGTATGGCACTCCTTCCGAAATTTAATTAGTTATCGAATCCAGTTCTTTTACCTCTTCATAGCTGTCATCTTCTTCGAAGTCCTCTTCCACATCGACCAACTCTTCGTTTTCTTCGTTGAACTCCTGGGTTGTGTAGCCGTTGTCCTTAAAGGACTCATCGCCATAATGCCTCGAATCCCCTTCAATCACGGAACGAAGGTCAGTCTCGCCATAGTCAATCGTTTCCATGATTTCCACTTCCGTATGATCATCACGCAACACACGCACATCCAAACCAAGCGACTGAAGCTCCTTTAAAAGGACCTTGAACGACTCAGGAATGCCCGGCTCCGGAATATTGTCACCCTTAATAATCGCCTCATAGGTCTTCACACGGCCGACCACATCGTCAGACTTCACTGTCAGTATCTCCTGCAGCGTATAAGATGCGCCATAAGCCTCAAGCGCCCAAACCTCCATCTCGCCGAAACGCTGTCCGCCAAATTGCGCTTTACCGCCTAGCGGCTGCTGGGTAACTAAGGAGTACGGACCTGTTGAACGCGCATGGATCTTATCGTCAACAAGATGGTGAAGCTTCAAGTAATGCATGTGACCGATCGTAACCGGACTATCAAAAAACTCGCCCGTTCTGCCGTCACGCAGCCTTACCTTCC
>CAZBRY010000269.1:0-3046 GCA_964494285.1 uncultured Lachnospiraceae bacterium | reverse complement strand
ATCCGCGGTTTGTTTCAAGAATCTTTGAGAAAATATTGCCTACAATCGCGGGCGTCGCTATAATTGGCAGATAAATCAATGTTTTATAAGCTTCCGCAAATCTGATTTTTCTAATTAAAATCGATGCAAAAAACAATCCGGCCAACGCCTGAATGATGATCGTTGTAAAAGCGAAAATCAAGAAATTCTTCATAACTCTCGCCATCACGGGATCCTTAAAAAGCGCTTTGTAATTATCAAGACCCACAAAGCTCTTTGTCTGACTGATTCCATTCCATTCAAAAAAGCTGATGATGATATTATAGATAACCGGGTAAATGACAAAGCCCGCAAACAAAGTGACCATCGGCAATATGAACAAGTATCCCGTCAGATAATTTTTCCATGTTTTTGTCCGTCTCATAGTTCCTGTCCCTACTTTTTAAATAGGCTGCCGGTTCCGGCATCGTTGCTTTAACCGGCAGCCTTTTCTGTTATCGCTGAATTGACTTTGAAACCGCTTCTAACTGCCCTGCCGCTTCTTCCGGCGTCACCTCGTTGATCGCGAGCGCCTCCAGCATATCAAGAAGCTTTGTATACAGCTCGGAATAATCAATCATTCGCGAACCGCCTACGTTTGTTTTGGCATTCTCGCAGACAAATTCCAGGTTCTTCTGTCCGTCCTCGCTCAGTCCTTCTACTTGAAGCTCCATATCCGAAAGTGTCGGCATGTATTCCAGATAACCGTTTACAAGAAGCTCCTGTCCCTCATGGACCAGATAATCCATAAACCGGAACGCCTCCTCCTTTACCTCGGAATACTGATTCATGCACAGCACAACGTCCACGGACATCGTCATCGGGCCGACCTTTCCGTCGTCGTTCCAGTCGACGAGGAAAATGTCATGATCCGCTCCCTCCGAATGAAAGGTCGCCTGCGTTTCCGTATCGCTCAATGTATACATATTCAGTGCCCAGGAACCGTTCAGCATGAGCGGAATGCTGCCCTCTTTCTGGAACATGTCATTGACGTCATTGTATAAGGTCATGCCGATCGCGCCGTCCTGAAAAACGCCGTCGTTAAAGCAGTTCTGCCAAATTCTGAACGCCTCCACCATATCCGGGTCGGTAAACGGCGTCTCGCCTTCGATCGCCGAATACAGCTTCTCAGAATTGACATCATTGGCAATGCTCATAAACGTATCCCCGTTCAGCCAGGAATCCTTCGCCCCGATCGCCATCGGAAGCTGTCCGTTCTCCCGAAGCACCTTGCCCGCTTCCAGCAGCTCCGTATAAGATTTCGGAACCTCCAGCCCGTATTCCTTCAGCATATTCACATCCGACCATGCCAGGCCGGCATAGGTCATGCCGAGCGGCAGCCCATAGTAAGCGCCGTCCGATTCGAGCATGCTAAGGCAGGAATCCAAAAACTGGTTTTTCCACTCGCTTCCCCATGTTTTTTCACAGTACGGAGTGACATCCTCTTCAAAATCTCTGAATTCCGAATAGTAAACGCCCGTATTCATTCCGTAAATATCCGGCCCTTCTCCGCCCATCAGCTCCACCTTCAATTGCTCCTTATGGCTGCCGGAATCCACATATACATAATTAATTTCAATATCCGGGTTTTCCGCTTCAAACGCATCGATAATTTTATAGATCGCGCTGTCCGGTCCGCCGTCCGCCGGATTCCAAGTCTGAAAAGTTACCACTGTTTTTTCCGTATTTTCTGCATTTTCCGTAGAATTCGTCTCTGCCGCCTCTGTCTGTCCGGCTTCAGCCGTCACATTCTTTGTTTCATTTGAAGCCGTACCGCTGTTCGTACCGCAGCCTGACAAAGCAATGGCTGCCACAAGCACGATCGCGATTGCGCCGCTTGCTGATTTTTTTCTCATTTTTCATCCTCCAATAAAATCGTCTTACCCCAGTTCATTTCTTTCCTGTGTTATTTACTATTTGCTGCTTCAAGCTTGATCGCAATTCTACTTTATCATAAGCTCTTTCTTTGGGATAGGCAGGATTTCCGCTGAAATGTGTCAAAAATTAATAAAGCCCCTGCGTTCCTTAAGCCATTTCATCAGCAGCTCAAACCACGCCGCGCAATGCCCGTCGATCTCCTCCTTTTTGGCCGCTGTATGCGGCAGCGCCAGCGACATCCCATGCACGCCTCCATCAAAAATATGCAGCTCATAAGGCACCTGCTGCTCCGAAAGCGTTATGGCATAGGACAGGCTGTTTACTGCCGGTATCACTTCGTCCTCCGAAGTATGCCAGAGAAAGGTCGGAACCGTATCTTTCCCGACATAATTAACCGGGCTATATTTCTTACGCGTTTCCTCAAGGGGAATCTCCTCCCCGCACAGGCACAGGTTTGCCTTAAGAAGCAGCTCCCGCGTTTCAGGCGGGCATTCTTCTTCATAACAGGACATCCTTTCATAATCGCACAGCGGATAGCAAAGCGCCGCCGCCCCGATTTTTAACTGCTGCGCCGTGGCACCGGCTTTTTCGATCAGCCATGCTTCTTTCCACCTGCTCCCGTACATCGCCGTCAAATAAGCGCCTGCCGAAAATCCCAGCATGAGAATGCGCTCAGGATCGATGTCCAGCTCATCCGCTTGCTCTTTGATGAGCCGCACCGCCCTCGCGCAATCCGCCAGCGCATCTTTCAGGATATTCGTGACTTTATTTTCCGGATTTCCGATCTGATAGTGCAATACAAATGCCTGAAAACCCTGATTCAAAAAAGCGGCCGCGACCGGCTCTCCTTCTCTTTCCGACAGGGAAAAGAAACCCCCGCCCGGACAGATCAACACCGCCGGATGCCGCTCCCTTTTACCGTAAACCCGGTAACTTTCATGCAGATAAGCCGTAATCTTCGTATGATGCTTCTCGTTTAGGTTATATTTTTCAATTTTCATGAAGAGCCTCTCCCTATTTTTTTTGCTGCAAAATAAATAATCCCTTTTAGTTTACAGCTTGGCGGCTTGGTGCGAAAGGTTTCTTTTGTGGGAAAATGTATTCTTTTTTATGATTGGGGATTTAAAATTCTTATAAAATTTACCCGTTC
>CAZBRY010000268.1:286-3094 GCA_964494285.1 uncultured Lachnospiraceae bacterium | reverse complement strand
AGATTGTACTCTTTTCTAATAATATTGCGAATACTTTCGTCAAATTTTTTTCCGCCAATTTTGATGAGACGGCTGAGCACAATACCCCCGAGAGATAAGATGGAGATTTCTGTCGTATCAAAGCCGATATTGACAATCAGAATTCCTTGAGAATTCTTCAAATCGACATCAAAACCAATACTATCCGCAATTGCCTTTTCTACAATATAAATGCCGCGCGCCTTGACGTTGGAATCCTTGACAAGATCAAAAAAAGCTCGCTTTTCCACCTCCGTTATATCGGTCGGAACAGAAATATAATAATCCGCGGGCTTTATGTTTCCGCCCATCGCATCAGAGATAAAGCTCCTAAGCAAAATCTGCATATGATTAATGTCCGCAATCACACCACTTGTCACCGGATAGGAAACCACAATCGATGCAGGTGCTTTTTCATACATCTCGAATGCCTGATCTCCATAAGCAAACACATTTTTTTTATTTTGGATCGCTATCATATTTTTCTGACTTGTGATTTTCTCTTCAAATCCGTTGTATATTTTAATGTTACAGGTACCGAGATCGATACCAAATGCATTGACTGACAACAAAAACCCTCCTTCAAAACAAACCGGTTTCTTTTAAACTGACATAACAGTTATTACCAATAATGATGTGATCGATTAACTGAACATCCATAATATTTCCGGCTTCTTTTATCTTTTTTGTAACAACGATATCTTCTTTGCTCGGCGTAGGATTACCGCTCGGATGATTATGTATCATAATAATATAAACGGCTCCGCTGCTTAATGCCTTTATAAAAATTTCCCGCGTAGAAACAAGCGACTGATTTACAGTCCCGCTCGACAACAAAAAATCACTTAAAAATCCACTGCCGCCGTTCAATAACACAATCCATGTCTGTTCGTTTTTCAGATGGCGCATACTCTCCATATAATAGTCAGCAAGTACCTTTGGTGAGTCAACAATCATTTTTTCCGGCATCGCCGTCATGGAAATGCGTCTGGAAATCTCAGCAATACATTTCAACGTGATTGCCTTTATATTTCCGACTCCGGGCAGTTTTTTAAGCTCCTCTAATGACTTTTGATGCAGTGCCAAAAGACTATGTTCTCCCCGGGGCAGCTCCAGTACTTTTCTGGCAAGCTCAATGGAGGTCTCACCCTTTGTTCCTGTCTTTAACAGGACAGCTAACAACTCCGCATCTGTCAATGCGCAAGCCCCTTGCTTTAGAAATTTTTCATACGGCCTTTCCATGGCCGGTAAATCTTTCATTGTAAGATGTTCCGTATCCAATTGCTCTCCTCCGTTTTCATAATTCTCCGGATATGCAGACGAAGGAATGTTGGATGGTTATTGTTACACCAATCATATTGACAGGATAAGGGGTAACACGGTTAATACAGCTATAGCTTGCGATAGATTAGCACTCCGATTACAATACCGATAATACTTGCAATCGTAATTTTAATCGTGACCGCAAAGGTCAGTGCGATAATGCCCAGATCAAGCACGAGCGGACTCGTAAATCCGAAGGTCTTTCCGTAATTCAGCCAGCTCAGCCCCGACATGTTCTCTGCCAGCATTCCGATAAAACCGCCAATCACAATTCCGGCAAGAATCAACAGGAAGCATGTCCAGTTATTTTTTCCTCTCATAGTATACCTCTTATCAAGTCCCGTAGATAGAATTCCGAGTCGATTACTGGAATCTTGTGGCAACCGTGGGCCGCCATCCACAATATATAGACATATTACCATATTTTCATCGTTGTGTACATAAAAATTCAATTAATTTTTACGACAGGAGCTATCAGAATATTACAGTTTTTCCTTATGGCAGACAAATCTCATCGGCGTCCTTCAAGGACTGCAGTGACCTTAAAATGCCAAACTTTGCGTGGTTCCATGTCAATCCTCCCTGAAAATATACCGCATAAGGCGGCTTAATAGGGGCATCCGCACTCAACTCAATGGAGGAACCGGACACAAACGCTCCGGCAGCCATAATGACATCGCAGTTATAACCGGGCATCGCCCACGGCTCGGGAGTCACAAAGCTGTCTACCGGCGCGGCCGCCTGAATGCCCTTGCAAAAGGCGATGACAGCTTCCGGCGACCCAAGCGTAACCGCTTGAATAATATCGTGTCGGCTTTCCGTGCTGTTTGGCATAACAGGAAAACCTAGTCTTTCATAGAGGCAGGAAGCAAAAACCGCTCCCTTCAATGCACCATTTACGACCGTAGGAGCTAAAAATAATCCCTGATAAAAGCTTTGGATGATGCCGAGTGATGCGCCGATCTCTTTCCCAAGCCCAGGAGAAGTCAATCGGTATGCCGCATTTTCGACACATTCCTTCGTGCCGGCAATGTAACCGCCGATTGGCGCAAGTCCGCCACCGGGATTTTTGATTAAAGAGCCGACAATCATATCCGCGCCAACCTCCGACGGCTCAGTTTCCTCAACAAATTCCCCATAGCAGTTATCCACCATGCAGAGGATGCCTGGTTTTATTTTTTTAATAAAGGCAATCAACTCACCAATTCGCTTGACTGACAAAGTCGGTCTTGTCTGGTATCCTTTTGAACGCTGAATGGTCACCAACTTTGTTTTTTCATTGATTGCCTGCTTAATAGCATCATAATCAAAGCTGCCGTCAGAAAGCAGATCCACCTGTCGGTACGTAATGCCGTATTCAGACAGGGAACCTTTGGACGGACGGATGCCAATGACCTCTTCAAGCGTATCGTATGGCTTTCCTACCGGAGAAAGCAACTCGTCTCCCGGACGCAGATTTGCAGAGAG
>CAZBRY010000268.1:0-276 GCA_964494285.1 uncultured Lachnospiraceae bacterium | reverse complement strand
TGCCAGTGCATGTGTGCCACAGGTAATCTGGGGCCTGACAAGTGCATCTTCGGTATGAAACAACTGCGCATATACACGCTCAAGCGTATCCCTTCCATGGTCATTATAGCCGTATCCGCTCGTCATCTGAAAACAAGCTTCAGACACACGATTTTCCTGCATCGCCTGGATTACCTTTAGCTGGTTATACTCCATTGTATTATCAAATTCAGTAAAGCGCTCCTTTAAATCAGTGAGCACCTGTTCGCCAAACAAAAAAACATCCTCGTCAATCCC
>CAZBRY010000267.1:251-3099 GCA_964494285.1 uncultured Lachnospiraceae bacterium | reverse complement strand
CGCGCCTGTGCATAAGCAAGCTGCGCGAGTTCGACCTGTATCTTTCCCTCTGCGCTCATCGCACGTCTTGCAAAAATATCCAGTATAATCAGAGTCCTGTCCATGACCTTAACAGTAATCGCATCCGTCAGACTTCTAAGCTGTACCGGAGACAGCTCATCATCACAAATAACACCTGTTGCCTCCGTCTCCCAGATCAAATCCTTCAGCTCCTCCAGCTTCCCTTTGCCAAGATAGGTGACCGGGTGCATCTGCTCTCTGTTCTGTACAAGCCTTCCAACCGCAGCCGCTCCCGCTGTTTCAGCCAGCTCGGAAAGCTCGTCAAGGCTTTGTGTGCTGCTCTCAGCCTCTCCTGAGTTAACTGCAAATAATACGACTCTCTCCTGTTCATTAAAATTGTCCATATATGTTTTGTTTTCCTTTATCTCGTTTTTAAGAATTCATATTCCCGAACCGCTTTTTCATCGTCAGGATACAGCTTTAGGTATTCCTCCATCTGCACCGTGGCCTTCTTAAATTCAGTCAGGTATTCATAAGCAGCAATTTCATTAAACTTCAGGCTCTGCATATAAGACGTATCCCCTGTCGCGATGCCGCTCTCAAAAGCAGAAAGTGCCCCCTGATAATCTTTCAGGCTCATCTTTGCAAGCCCAAGGCGGTCATAAACGGCAGCTGAATTCGGAGTCTTATCAAGAAAAGTTGTGTAGAGTGAAACTGCATAATTGACATCGCCAAGCGCCTCATAGGTCTTTCCAAGATAAATCACCATGTCCTCCGAATCCTTCGTCTCCCGCGCCTTTTCCAAATAATTTCTCGCGTCCTCATAAGCGCCAAGATAATAGCTGAAAATACCGCGCTGATAATCGCTCATCTTCCCATTACTTTCCATTGCACGATTGATATAAGCTTTTCCGTCGTCTTGATAACCGGCCTCACTCAAATCTTCATAAATGTGGATATACAGCTCGTAATTCGACGGCTTCAATGATACCGCTTTTTCAAAATCAGCAAGTGCCGCATCCTTTTTTCCCTGCACGAGCTCCACCTTGCCGCGCAGATAGTAAGCGTCTGCATCATTTTCATTCATGGCAAGAATTGCCGAATAGGTGTCATAAGCCGCATCCAGCTCGCCGCCTTTATATTCGGCAAGTGCAAGATAATAAGAGATATCATATTCAATCCTGTGTATTCTTCCGTCGGACTCTGCCAAAGCTGCCTCAAAGGATGAGATCGCATCCTCATACTGCGCCAATCCGAGGTAAGCCATGCCCTGCCCTCTGTTTGCAAGCTGATGATCCTCTCCCGCTACAAGTGCTGCTTCAAAATAGCCTGATGCCGCGCTGTAATCAAGTGCTTCCAGTGCTTCCATACCCAGTATCATATTGTCCCTGCTTTTCCCTGCCGCATTGCAGCCGCTAAGCAAAAGCAACGCACACAGTCCTCCGGACAGACAAAAAAATCTAACTTTTTTTCCCGTATGTTTCAGTAAAATCTTTCGCATGTCAACCTCTTTTGCATCGTATCAAAACATTATTCTCTCGCGGCAAACTGCTGCCGCACCGCTCTTTCTTAGTATAGGTGAAAAATCAGAAATTATCAACCGTTCCTTTATGAAGGTTTTACAGAAATCCGTTGTAAATTACAGTATTGCATGTTATACTTGACGGCGTAATAAAATCTGTATCAAAATCTGTGTGAAAACATATTTAGGAGCCAATGCCATGCATCAGACAGAAAAACCGGTTTCATTAAATGAACAGCCGGCAGACGGCAGACGTTTCGGCTTATCCGGAAGTACGCTAAAACTCATTGCCATACTTTCCATGACTGTGGATCATATCGGCGCGGTTATCATTAGACCCTATACGGATTCCGTTCTGGAAACCGCCGGTTATGAAGCTGTGCGCAGGCTGACCGAATGCTATGAGCTGCATCGCGCGATCGGAAGAATTGCGTTTCCGATTTTTTGTTTCCTGCTCATCGAAGGTTTTCTGCATACCAAAAATGTATGGCGCTATGCCGGACGGCTGTTATTATTTGCCGCCCTTTCCGAAATCCCGTTTAACCTCGCACTCAAAAACAATTTTTTTAATGCAGGCTATCAAAACGTGCTTTTTACGCTGCTGATCGGGCTGCTGATGCTAATCGGCCTGCAGGCAATCCAAATACAATCTCAGCTTCCGGTGTTTATCAAAACCCTTTTGGCACTTTTCGCAATCGCATTCTCTATGCTCGCCGCGTATTTTTTGAAAACTGACTACAGCTATAAGGGTGTCTTTTGCATCGCGGTGCTTTATCTTTTTGGGCGCCATCGGATCGGACAGGCAGTTGCAGGCGCCGCTTCTTTTTGTTGGGAGCTTCCCGCCCCGCTCGCATTTGTTCCCATTTATTTGTACAACGGGAGGCGCGGCTGGAAAATGAAATATCTCTTTTATCTGTTCTATCCGCTCCATCTGCTCATTTTATATACAATTGCAGTATTAATCATTTGACGGTGTCTTTTTGATGACCTTCAGCTTGATAATCTCTGACATTTCTTTGAAAAGTCCTTTGATGACAAGCTTCATCATCTCTTTGGAATCCGCATCCATCCCTTCAATTGCGTTCATAATCGCCGTAGTGTTCTTTTTCCAGTCTGTCTTTAAATCAATGAGTGTCGTCGCACCCGGCGCGTTAATGACTACAAAAAGCTGTTCCACAAACTCTTTCAGCTGCTCAACATCCATGCCGCGAATCCATCGGTTGACGGATTCATCCCGCATTTCCACATGCTTATACAGACCATTCACCTTTTTGAATTCTGTGCCATCTACAATCCAGTTGTACGGATCATGCTGTAAAAGACCAA
>CAZBRY010000267.1:0-241 GCA_964494285.1 uncultured Lachnospiraceae bacterium | reverse complement strand
ACTTCTGCACTCAATGACCTCATACTTCTCCTGCGACTGCAGCAGCATCCCAACAAGGGAAGAGTGGGGAATCAGCTTATGAACACGATCCTTAATTTCATCAAAGTCACCACTGTCGAGTACCTCCTGCCGAAAGCCCGGACCGTCATGGCTGCATATTTTTATAATACGTTTCTTTACATTTTCCTTGCATTTCATAGAGGAATAAACGGCAAGATTACCACCCTTGGAATGACCTCCG
>CAZBRY010000266.1:0-3111 GCA_964494285.1 uncultured Lachnospiraceae bacterium | reverse complement strand
GCTTCAAATATGCTTTCTTTATAAATATCCGTCGCATACCAGACTTCCTTCTGGAACAGCGCGGCAATTTTGCTTTTCTTCCATTCCGTAAGCCGATCACGGCTCTTATAATGGGTGAAAACAGGAAAATCTATCACACGTGATCCGAAACGATACGAACGGCTCTTTGTTTCCTCGCCGGTATAGCTCTTTTTTATGTAAATACGTTCTATGGTATTCCGATAGGGAGCAGATGTTTCGATAATAATATCTGCATCCGGCGTCACATGCTCGACTCCCTGTACTTCCCCCGCATCGTTAAGCAGCGTAACTTCTCCCAAAACAAGAATATCCCCCTTTTTCACTTCAGCATCTGGAAAAATCAGGGGTGTTCCACTTCTTGTAATAATTTGGCGTACGGTACCGTCGTATTCGCTCACAAGGTGGTACTTTGCATCCAATTGATCTTGCTCTGCATTTTGCCGGTCAAAAAATACAGCATTTTCATTGATCTCAATGATAAGACGAATGCCTTCAATTTTAGCAGACACCCAAGTAATCTGCGGATAAGCACCACGAATATTTTTTTCTATTTTCTCGCAGTCAATCTCATTTTTTCTGACCCCTGTCAACACCTGCTGTTCCTTCAGAAAGTCGTAAAGGTTGTCATCTGTCACCATATTGTTTCCGGACAAGCGGATATCCCAAATATAGCAGGAGGCGAGCCAAAGCGTAATCAGGCAGATAAGCAGACCCAGTTGAAAAAAATGGTACTTTTTATATTTATGCATTAAAAAAGGAAAGCCCCTCTTTTCCAAAACACGGACTCTCGTTCCTGTTTTCCTGGCAATCGGCCTCAAGCAGAAGAAGCCTTTGATCGTCATAAACATTTCATAGCCGATCGGCGTCCGTTTCACCTTCCAAAGCAGCAGATTCTGGTTTGTGCACAGATTCATAAACCGTTCGGGTGAAAACCCGCTGACAGAAACTTTCACATACCCTTTCAAGTATCGCAACAAGCAAAGTAACAATACAACAGCCTACCTTTCAAAATTAAGACAATGAATTTCTCCGCATACTTTCATCTCTTCGCTTGTATAATATTCAATCTGCAGACAAAAGCCTTGAATCCTAATCTGACATGTTTTTGTAGAAAGCACAATTTCACAGTCCGTGTATTCGAGAATTCCCCTATAATTCTCAACATAAACTTCCTGATAGCCCGTAATTGAAACAATGGCAGAACCCAGAATTAAATCTTTTGGAAAATTCAAGGATTCCGCCACGTTATATTTGATATTCTGTTTTTTTTCCGACAAATAGCGTAGCTCTTTTTTTCTTCTCATGTGTAATATATATGAAAAGCAAACAAGTCCTATTCCCGCCCGCTTTGTTTGATGCTACTTAATTATTTTCTTAATAAAAGCCGCCTTTTTAACCGGCTTTTCCACAATCGTATAAGCACTTAGTAAGCGTACTTTAGCCTCCTCGAGCTTATTCGCATCATTTGCCTGAAGAACAGCCAGCGGCTCCCCCTTTAAAACGGGATCGCCCACCTTTTTCTTAAGCAGGACGCCAACAGACAGATCGATGATATCCTCCTTGCTTCTCCTGCCCCCGCCAAGCAACAGGGATGCTGTGCCGACATCCTCGCTGAATATTTTACCGATATAGCCCGTCTGCTCCGACAAAAGTTCATATGCCATTGATGCCTGCGGAAGCATTTCCGTATGATAGACCTCCTCTGCTCTTCCGCCCTGTGCCTCAATAAATTCCGCAAATTTCTTTAGCGCTCTTCCGTCCGTAATGGTATCCTTTAAAAGCATTTTCGCTTCTTCCTCTTCTTTGGCGACACCTGCGCAAAGCAGCATCTGAGAACCTAACTCAAGGCAAAGCGCAAGTAAATCCTCGGGGCCATTCCCTTTCAATGTATCAATCGCTTCTTTTACCTCCAACGCATTGCCAACCGCGAAGCCAAGCGGCTGATCCATATCAGAAACAACGGCAACAGTCTTTCTGCCAACCATATTGCCGATTGCAGTCATTTTCTCCGCAAGCGCGAAGGCATCTGCCTCTGTTTTCATAAAAGCACCGCTGCCGCATTTGACATCCAGTACAATTGCATCCGCTCCGGCCGCCAGCTTTTTACTCATAATGGAGCTTGCAATTAAAGACATATTGTCAACGGTTGCCGTCACATCGCGCAACGAATAAAGCAGCTTATCTGCGGGAGCCAGATCCGCCGTCTGTCCCATGATCGCAATTTTAATTGTATTTACATTATTTAGAAACTGTTCCTCAGTGATCGATGTGTGAAAACCATGGAAGCTTTCCAACTTATCAATTGTTCCGCCGGTATGTCCAAGACCTCTTCCGCTCATCTTTGCAACAGGAACACCCAGACTGGCCACCATCGGAGTCAGTACCAGAGAGGTCTTATCTCCAACGCCGCCCGTACTATGCTTATCCACCTTGACACCTTGGATTCCTGACAGGTCAAGCACGTCGCCGCTATTCATCATTGCCATCGTAAGCTGTACTGTCTCTTCATCATTCATTCCTTGGAAAAAAATCGCCATCATCATCGCAGCGATCTGATAGTCAGGAATCCGCCCCTTTGTATAACCCTCAACCATATCATTAATTTCTTCCCTGGACAGAGGATATCCATCCCTTTTCTTTTTAATCAGATCCACCATTAACATGCCGTGCAACCTCCTTATTTGTGTTTCTCTTATTTGTGATAGGGCTCATGATGAATAATGCGATAGCTTCTGTAAAGCTGCTCTAATAAGATGAGCCGCATAAGCTGATGTGGAAAGGTCATTCTGGAAAAGCTTAAATGCAGATCGGCCTGTTCTGTGACTGATGAAAAAAGCCCAAGAGAACCACCGATGATAAATTGAATATCACTGATCCCGCTAATGCCCGTTCTTTCAATTTCTTCCGCAAATTCAACAGAACCCAACTGCTTTCCCTGTATTTCAAGTGAAATGACAAACGCGCCCTGTTTCCTGTGTTTTAAAATCCGCTCTGCCTCTGTCCGCTTAATTTTTTCGTCTAATGCCGCACTCTGCTTGTCTGGCGTCTTTTCGTCCGCCACCTCAATGATATTGAGTCTGCAATATTTAG
>CAZBRY010000265.1:0-3116 GCA_964494285.1 uncultured Lachnospiraceae bacterium | reverse complement strand
CGGGTACCGTTTGGCGTTAGAAGGAGATGGAAATTCCGCCCTGCAGTATGACTCCGCACTTGGTTCTGAACTTTCAAAATCCAACAGTGGTATTTATTATATCCAGGGTTTGAATCAGCAGCAGTTCAGAGTCTTTGTATCGAGTGTTTCCGAAGGGATGACCGTGCAGTATTCTGTCAGAACGGATGGAAATCCGCAGATCACGCTGATCTCTGCTCCCGAGCAGGAAATAGAAAAGAAACTAGAAGTTTCTGCAGACGGCAATCAGATTATTGGTGAAGGCTATGAAGATGTTACGCTTAGTTTTGAAGCATCGGAGCTTCCGGATGGAAATTATTATGCGTTGTTTATCAATACGACAGCGACGGCTTCTTATAACGGAAGTAAGCTGGTAGACGGAAGTATCCCTTCTCTCTCTAATACAACCAATAGCGTTCGTCTTTCTAATTTAGGTAAACAGGCATTTTCCTTGTATATTGCAGGCGAAAACGTGGATACGGTTCATGCCGTCTACTCGATTGATTCTGTCGATAATGGCGCGGCTCGCATAGTGGTATCCCTTGGTGAGGGTGCGCAGGCCATCCAGTCGCTGAATGCTTCTTCAGATGGTATTATTGGTTCGGGCTATGATAAGGTCGAACTGTCCATGGAATATATAGAAAAGATTATTGAGACAGCAAAAGAAGAGGTGGAAGCTGTTGAGGAGACAGCGGATGCCGATGGTACAGAAGAAACCGTGGCTGACATGCAGGAAGAAAAAGCATTCAGTTATTCTTTGTATGTAGAAACAAAGGCGGAAAATGTAGCAGCCAATGGTCAGAAATTAAAAGCCGGTAAGATCGAATACACGGATGAGATGGAAAGCGTAATTATTGATGGTCTTGATGAGGAGTCTTTCCGTATTTACGCTGTGGCGGATGATGCGGAAAATGCTATAGAACCGACCGAGATTTCCTATTCTGTCAAATCAGTGAAGTCGGGTACCGCGAAGATTACTTTCACCTATACAACAGAAGCTGATGAGACAGCAAATAAGCGTATTTATGAATATGAAGATGAATACGTTTCTATTAAGGTCACCCTGCAGAACCCAGAAGATTTGCCGGATGAGGCGGAGCTGCACGCAGATCCGATCACGCCGGAAAACAATCCGGATTATTATGCGGAGCTTGGAAAAATGATCAGCGATACGAGCGAGGATGAGGTATTATCACTCATAAACTATATCGCTTACGATGTTTATTTTACGGTTGACGGAGAAGAAACAGAGCCTATAAACCCCGTGGAAGTAAACATGGTTTATAAGCAGAAAACAGAAAGCCAGATACCGACGACACCGGTGGAAGAGATTAAGATATTCCACTTTAACGAGGATGAAAAGGGCAACGTAACCTCTATCAAGGATGTAACCGGCAGCGTGCGTACGGATGCCAATGGCAGCGTAAAAGAAGTAGATTTTCAAACCGAGTCCTTTTCTGCGATTGTTGCGGCGGAATTTGCAACAGTAGAAACGTTTGAGGATAATGGTGGAGCCTATACGTTCTGGTATATTTTAAATAATTTCAACTATTTTGTAAGAGAGAGTGCAGACACCAATCATACAGTAGGTCCGGTCGTTGTAGGCGGTTCTGCTACGATTGGTACGCTCGGCAACGGTAATGCGAATTCACAGAGAGTTTCTTCTTTTATTAAGGGACTTGCAAAGACCGGCAATTTTGCCGGCGCAAGCCATTTGCCGATCTATCTGGGAACAATCAATAGAAATAATTCCCAAACGAATGTAGCCGGCATAAAAGAAATCAAGTATACGGACGATTATATCGATTTTGACAAGGCATTCAATGCGTTGAACAGCCAGGCCAATTCGGTATCCGGCGATGTAAAAATCACAGCTTCCGACATTTCCAACATGACCTCCAGCAATCCGAGCCTGTATAAGGTAACGAATTCTTACTGGAAAGGAATGCAGGTGGATTTAGAGCCGGGATATTCCTATGAATTTGATTCGTTTGACAATGTCGGTATTATCAATATCAAAACGAATAATGCGACTTCGGGCGCGGATACAATTATTAAGGTAAAAAGCGGCTCGACGATTTCAAGCTTTCCATGGACGTATGTAAACGGCAGCCAGCCGGGCGCATCCGAAAACGGCGATGGCTGCAGCATCACATGGGTACTGCCGGCAGCGACTTCGATTTTTATGGAGGGAACGACCTATGTGGGACACATTGTAGCGCCGAATGCGGATATTGAAATCGAGGGCGGCAACTATAATGGCTGTATTATCGCAAATTCGCTTGTAAGTCAGGCGGAAGGCCATATGTGGCCGTATAACGGTTCAACCTTCCAGCCGTCGGAAACCGGATTTAAGGCAACGAAAACCGTAGACGGCGGGACTCCTTCTTCCGCACAGGTATTCACCTTTACGCTGGAGGAGTGGAAGAATTCTGCTTGGAATTTGCTGCAGACGAAGAGCAATAACGGAAGCGCGATCGAATTTGATAAGGTTTCCTATGCGAAGGGAGACGAGGGCGACCATTACTACCGGATCAAAGAGACGGTATCCGGCGTGGACGGGTATGCGATCGATACGACAAGCTACATTGTAAAGGTTACAGTAACGAGCTCTACATCAAACGGCACGACCGTACAGTCCACGAAGACGGAATATTTTGTGGGCGATGCCGTTTCGGCGGCGACGAGCGCAAACGCCGTAACAGCAATAACCTTTAATAATAAGAAAGAGGCAGGCGAGCTTTCTGTTAATAAAGTATTAACAGGTTCTACAAGTGCGTCCGTATTCTATTTTACAGTGACAGGATCTAATGGCGCTGTTGCAAACCCTGCCGGCGGAACGGTATTTTCGGTGGCCGCAAATGGGGCGGCAACAGTCATTTCCGATTTGCCATACGGCACTTATACGGTAGCGGAAACGGATGCAAACGGCACCGCTCTGACGCAGGGCAATCCTTACAGCATCACTTATTCCAGCGCTTCGGTGCAACTGAATGCTGCGAATGCAAAAGCGGCAGTCACGATCACAAACGCGGTCGGCAGCTTGAAGGTAAAGAAGGTTCTCGATAAGGGTGCGGACTCGGTATTCTATTTTACGG
>CAZBRY010000264.1:0-3124 GCA_964494285.1 uncultured Lachnospiraceae bacterium | reverse complement strand
TATTGGAAGTAGAAGGAGGGGCTATGGAACAGCTAAATATTTTAGTTTGTGATGATGATAAGGAAATTGTGGAAGCGATACAGATCTATCTGGAAAATGAAGGGTATCATGTCCTCTGTGCATATGACGGAGAGCAGGCAGTAGGCATATTGGAAAAGGAAGAGATTCATTTGCTGATTATCGACGTGATGATGCCTAAAATGGATGGGATTCGGGCGACGCTAAAAATTCGCGAGACAAGTTGTGTGCCGATCATTATTCTGTCGGCAAAAACAGAGGACACAGATAAGATTCTTGGGTTAAATGTCGGAGCAGATGATTATCTGGCAAAGCCGTTTAATCCATTAGAACTGGTGGCGAGGGCAAAATCTCAGCTTAGACGCTATACAAAGCTGGGTGCTATTGCCGGTGATAACAAAGTTCTTTTCAGCGTGGGTGGTCTTGTGATGAATGATGAGCTAAAGGAAGTGAGAGTTGACGGAGAGGTTGTCAAGTTAACGCCAATCGAGTACAATATTCTTCTTTTACTTGTAAAAAATCAGGGAAAGGTATTTTCAATTAATCAAATTTATGAAAATATCTGGAACGAGGATGCGATTGGTGCGGATAACACGGTTGCCGTGCACATTCGCCATATTAGAGAAAAGATTGAAATTAATCCTAAGGAACCACGGTACTTGAAAGTTGTTTGGGGCGTCGGATATAAGATTGAAAAACAATAATACCCCCAGCATCCGTGAATCATGTGGAATAAAGAGTTGGAAAGGAATACGCGATGGAAAAGAAAAAACTAAGCGGCAGAGCCGGATTGAAAATTATATGGGTTTTGATTTCTTATATAGGCGTTTTTTGTCTTATGACAGGAGCCTCCGCGTATTGGACTGTCTATGACAGAACAGGTTATGGTGCCTTTACGGATATTTTTACTTCTCAGGAAAAGGAATATCTTGACAGCGATTATTTTAATTCACTGTATTTAGATTCGGCAAACAGCTTATCAGATTACATCGGTTTTCAAAAAGCGTTTGAGACAGACCACGCTTATGACGGTGAGAAGCTGATTAATATTGAGTCTTATAGGAATGAGAAAAAGTCGCAGCCGGATAAAGCAGAGGATGCACAGGGAGCAAGCTATTACTTAAAGGACTTGTTAAAATGGGCAGATGAGGGACTTGAATTTGAGATGGCAGAGGATGCAACGGTTGAAACATCAACGACTGAAACGGAGGAGAGAGCTCATTTACAGGAAGCCCTTTTGGATGTACTGGATTCGATTTCCGAAGATTTTATTTATTATAAGGAGCTGGAAGAGAAATTTACGGACACAAATTTTAAATATTATATCTTTGACGATGATACAGGGGTTTTTTATACAAATACGGAATTTATGAAGAAGGCAGATGCCAAAGCAGAACTCAAAAAACTGGGTCGATTTGTGGAAATGGATTCCAAGGCAAAGGGTTATGAAACAAACATGCAGCTTGGCTATAGAGAGCTTCATGAGAATTTTATCGGCTACAGCGGAATTTTTACGGGTGACTATTCCGTAGTTACGGCAGTAGATACGGAATTTCCTGTTTTGGATGTATTCACACAGCATGGAATGCCTTATGAAGATCTGGTTCCATGGCTCCGCATTGTATTTGGCATGTTATTGTTTGGTGTGTCAGCCGTGCTTGTTTCCCTGATCGCTTTGACAATTGGTGCCGGTGTTGTTTCGGATAGTGAAGAAATTAAATTAAATCGATTTGACAGAATAAAGACAGAACCGGCTGCGATAATAATAATTTTTTTGGGACTGGCTACCATTGGGGTGACAGTCGGCGCCATGTCTTTCCCTAGTGACAGTCTTACATTTATACAGACAATTATTTATAGAGCCGTTTATACATCCGTAATTATGTGTCTGGAGCAGACGTGGTTTTTGATTGGTTATACGAGTCTTGTCAGAAGGGTCAAAGCGCATACGATGTGGAGCAACAGTCTTTGCAATTGGATAATGGGAGGCGTGTCTCTTGTTTTGAGAAATATCAAAGTTACAGGGAGGCTTCTGCTATACTATGCAGGATTTGTATTTGCCAATATAATTTTGATGTACTGGAGTGACGGCAATAGCACCAAAGGAAGAATTTGCTTTACTCTTGTCTGGATGATTGATATTTTGACCGGCATTAAAATTTTGAAGGAGGCTGTCGGCAGACAGAAGGTAAAAGAGGGAATCAGTAAAATATCGGACGGAAATCTGGAATATAAAATTCCGTTGAGAGACTTAAATGGAGACAATCGGGATATGGCGGAGGCCGTGAATCATGTTGGTGAGGGGCTGCACAATGCCGTGGAGGAAAGCTTAAAGAGCGAGCGGCTGAAGACAGACCTGATTACAAATGTTTCACATGATATTAAAACACCGCTTACATCCATTATTAACTATGTGGATTTGTTGAAGAGAGAGAATATAGAGAGTGAAAAGGCAAAGGGTTATATCGAAATACTTGATAATAAATCGCAAAGGTTAAAGCATTTAACGGAGGATCTAGTGGAGGTTTCCAGAGTAAGTTCGGGAAATATTAACCTGACAATGGCTCGGTTGAATTTTGTGGAGCTCATTCACCAGACCATCGGGGAGTTCAACGAAAAGTTTCAGGAAAAAAATCTGGAGTTGATTACAAATCTGCCAAAAGAATCCGTTATCATCATTGCAGACGGTAAGCGTTTATGGAGGATTATTGAGAATTTATATAGCAATATTGCAAAATATGCCCTGGAAAACACAAGGGTATATGCGGATTTGATGCTGGCGGAGGGAAAAGCACAATTTTCTATTAAAAATATTTCCTCACAGGCTTTGAATTTTTCCGGCGAGGAGCTGACAGAGCGATTTATCAGGGGAGATGTCTCTAGAAGCACCGAAGGAAGCGGGCTGGGATTATCCATTGCCAGGAGTCTGACGGAGTCGCAGGGGGGTGAATTTAAAATTTATCTGGACGGAGATTTATTTAAAGTGACGATCCGATTTAATATTGCGTAGTACTTTGCCTCAAATAGATGCTAATATATATCTATTTGAGGCAGCTTTGAGGATTAAATAATTTACGCACTAAAAAGGCCTTGTTCCTTAGTATTT
>CAZBRY010000263.1:0-3125 GCA_964494285.1 uncultured Lachnospiraceae bacterium | reverse complement strand
TATTCGTGGATGACAATCCCGCGGAAAGGGAAAGTGTTGCTTCTCAGGTGCCGCATGTGGCGACGCCCGATATCGGCAGTGTGGAAAACTACATACGGGTGCTGGATCATGCGGGGTATTTCGAGGTGACGAATTTTTCCTCCGACGATACGGCCAGAAACCAGATGTACAAAGAAAATGTGGAGCGCAGCAAGCTGGAACAAAGCTTTTCGGATTATGGGGAATATTTAAAATCGCTGGAAATGAAGTCGGTCATCAGGGGCTTTGAGCCGGTTTATATGGAGCGCATCGCGCAGCTTACGAACAAGAGCAACCAGTTTAACCTGACGACAAAACGGTATACGAGGGCGCAGATCGAGGAAATCGCCGAATCCGACCGGTATATCGATTTGTATGGCAAGCTGGAGGACAAGTTCGGGGACAACGGCGTCGTTTCTGTCGCAATCGGCAGAAGGGAACAGGACATTCTGCACATGGAGCTGTGGATCATGAGCTGCCGTGTGCTGAAACGGGATATGGAGTTCGCGATGATGGACGAGCTTGCCGCGGCAAGCAGAGCCGCCGGTATACGCACGATCAGAGGCTATTACTATCCAACCGCAAAAAATAAAATGGTCTGTGAATTCTATGAGCTGATGGGCTTTACGAAGATGGAAGAGGACGAGGCGGGGAATACGACGTGGGAATTTGCCGTGACGGATTCCTACCAAAAACAAAACCGATGGATAAGGGTGAATGAAGAATGAGCAGAGAAGAGATTTTTGAGCGCTTGAACGCGGTATTTAAGGATGTATTTGACAATGACGGCATTACGGTGACGGAGGATACGACGGCGGCCGATATCAGCGGCTGGGACAGCCTGATCCATATTACGCTGATGGATGCGGTGGAGGAAGAGTTCGATATCCGGTTCGATATGAAAACGGTCATCAATCTGAAAAATGTCGGCGAAATGGCCGATGTGATAGAAGACGAGGTATAAGGCTTTGGCATTTGTTTCTTTGCGGTTTATTATTTTTCTGATCGTACTTCTGACGGCGTATTACTTATTTCCGAGAAAATACCAATGGCTGCTGTTACTTGCCGGCAGCTATGTTTTTTATGCCTATGCGAGCCCCTATTATCTTATTTTCCTGCTGATCTCGACTGTGACGACATATCTGTGCGGCGTGCGCATGGGTTATGCGGAAGAGGCTCTTTGCAAGGAGCTTGCGGCGCACAGGGAGGTGCTGTCAAAGGAAGAAAAGAGAGCGAGAAAGGCGATGGCGCAGAGGAAAAAGAAACAGATCATGGCGGCCTGTCTTGTTTGCAACCTTTTGATTCTGGGACTTTTAAAGTATACGAATTTCCTGTTGGAAAATATGAACTATCTTTTGAAAACCTTCGGCTCCGAAAGCCGGATTGGGAGGATAGACTGGCTTCTCCCGCTCGGTATTTCGTTTTATACGTTTATCACGATCGGGTATTGTGTGGATGTATACAGAGGGATCAGCGAGCCTCAGAAGGATTTTTTCAAATACGCGCTGTTCGTTTCTTATTTTCCCCAAATCACGCAGGGGCCGATCAACCGGTATTCCGATATGGAGAGCCGGCTGTACGGGGAGCACCCGTTTGACCTACAGCGCTGCAAGGAGGGCGGATACCGGATTTTGATCGGCCTGTTCAAAAAGCTCGTGATCGCGGAGCGGCTTTCGGTCTATGTCGATCGCGTTTTCGGGGAGCCTGCTTCTTACGGCAGCATGACGCTATTATTTGCGGCTTTTTTTTATGCAATTCAGATTTATTGCGATTTTTCAGGATATATGGATATCGTGCTCGGCATCAGCGAGCTTTTTGGCATCCGCATGTCCGAAAACTTCGACAAGCCTTATTTTTCAAAATCGATCCCGGAATATTGGCGCCGCTGGCATATGACGCTGAATATATGGTTCAAGGATTATCTGTATTACCCGGTGATCCGATCGGATTTCTGTACGAAAATCGGGAAGAAGCTCGGAAAAAAGGTGTCAAAGGAAGTCGGCAGAATCGTACCGACGGTCATCGGCCTGCTTGTAGTCTGGTTTTTGACGGGGCTTTGGCACGGGGCGAGCTGGCATTATGTGGCGCATGGGCTTTACCACGGAACGATCATCATTTTAGGCGTTCTTCTCGGCTCTGTTTATAAGCGGCTGCGGGAAATGCTGCATATCAGGGAGGCTTCAAAGGGATATCATGTGTTCCAGATGGCGCGAACCTTTATTCTTGTGGATATTTCCTACATTCTGTTTCGCGCCTCCAGTGTCGGAGATGCGCTTTTTATCATGAAGCAGATATTTTTCCATCTGGATATCAGCGTGGCGGCTTTAAAGGATGCGATTCTGCCGTTTACGGAGGATAATACGGCGGTCGCCTATTTTGGCGTGGCTGCCGCGGCGATGCTTGCGCTGTTTTTGGCTGAGGTGCTGGATTATAACGGAAAGCGGACGCTGAAAAGGCACCGGTATCTGAGCGGAGCGGTCATGATCGTACTCATCCTGCTGTTCGGCGTTTTCGGACAGTCGGGATTTATTTACATGCAGTATTAAAAGGAATAGGATAATGAAATTTAAAAAGACGGTGATCACAATTTTCATAGCGCTGCTCGTGTTTTTTGGCATTGTCCTGCTGAAAAACTATTGCTCCTATCTGCTGCCGAACGATGCGATGGGGGTTCGTTCCATTGCGGCTAAAGGGCGTGTGGATACGCTGTTTCTCGGTTCCTCCGCCTATCGGAAGGGAATTGACATGTATCTGATCGAGGAGGAGCTTCAGAGGGAATCGTACGTGCTCACATACAACGGGAACGAGGCTCTGAATATGGTGATCGAGCTAAAGGAGCTGTTAAATGCCGACACCGAAATCGGGCTTCTCGTCGTGGATTTTAACCCGAGCATGATGGATAGAGGGGCGGATTTGAGCGACAAGCGCCTGCTTTGGGATATCAGCATGGAGGGAAAGCTGTCCTTATGGAGGGAGCTTGCGAAAAAGGAAGATACGGATTTTTTTACGTTTTATGATTATTTTGTGCTTTCGAATAACGATTATATGCTGACCTATCCGGTATCATACCCGCTCATCGTGGGGCGTTACTACCGGGGCGGCAGCAC
>CAZBRY010000262.1:0-3167 GCA_964494285.1 uncultured Lachnospiraceae bacterium | reverse complement strand
GAAGCCGGATGTGTGCGTGATGACAAATATCGGCCATTGCCATTTGGAAAACCTCGAATCGCTGGATGGTGTGTTAAAGGCGAAGTCGGAGATTTTTCATTTTATGAACGATCAGGGAACCGTCTGCTTAAACGGCGATGATGCGAAGCTTGGAACGATCCGCGAGGTAAAGGGGAGGCGGCCTGTTTACTTTGGCAGGGGCACAGAAAATGACGTGTTTGCGACGGATATTGTGAGCCATGGACTAGAAGGAAGTACGTGTACGATCCATACAAAAACAGGTGAATTTGCTGTGACGATTCCGCTTCCGGGCATTCATATGGTGGATAATGCGCTGGCTGCCGCCGTGGTCGGCTTGGTTTTTTCTCTGACACCTAAGGAAATGAAACGGGGAATTGAGTCAGTCGAAAGCCTCAGCGGCCGCAGTAACTTAATTCGGACGAAAAACTATCTGCTTGTGGACGACTGCTACAATGCAAACCCGAAGGCGATGCTGGCGGCGATCGATCTGTTAAGCTACGCAAACGGCCGCAGGGTGGCAATACTAGGCGATATGCTTGAGCTTGGCGAAAACAGCAGCGTGCTGCACGCAGAGGTCGGCATCTACGTTGCTAAAAGCGGCGTTGATTTGCTTTTATGCGCGGGAAGTCAGGCAAGATATTTATATGAAGCGGCTGCTCCTCAGGTATGCGGACAGGAGATTCATTACTATGAGACGCGGGAGGCACTGTTAAAAGCGCTACAGACTGAACCTCTCCTGCATTCGGGCGATACGATTCTGATCAAAGCCTCTCATGGAATGGGCTTTGACCGCATTGTGGAATTTTTAAAGGATCGGTGAGTTTATCCTCGCAACTGTTGGAGTTCATGCCCATGAGCATCAGGGAGTATTACAATCAGGCAAGCGGTATCCTTTTGTGCGCGTCCAGCATTCCCTGAATCAAGTTTTGCGTATAGGTGCCGAGGAATTTCTGATCTTCTCTGGAGAGATCCTTTGGATAGAACGGCTTGCCATATTCGATAATGACAGAGGTCTTCTTGATTTTCGGCGCGTGATTTTCAAGAATCTCGGCGGAATTCGTGATTGCCATTGGGACGATCGGACAGCCGGATTTTTCGGCCATCTTCAGACTGCCTTCCTTAAATGGGATCATCTCCTCATTTTTGTTGCGTGTTCCTTCCGGAAATACGCAGATGGAGACGCCGCTTTTGATCAGACTGATCGCTTCGAGTATTGTCTTCATGCCGGATTTTAAATCATCTCTGTCTAAAAATAGGCAATGCAGGTTTTTCATCCAATGCATGAGCAGCGGATAGCGAAGCATTTCCTTTTTTGCAATATAGCCGGTCGGTCTTGGCACCCTTGTATAAGTCATAACGACATCAAAATAGCTTCTGTGGTTTCCGACATAAAGCACCGCCGTATCCTTTGGCACATTTTCCTCGCCGATCATTTGCATTTTCGTGCCGGATAGAAAAAGAACGACCCGAAACGCCCAGTTGACAATCGCAAGGGAGCTTTTGTCCTTTAAAGACGGATTCCATTTGCCGATCATCCATTCCGCGATCAAAAGCGGGGTGCTCAATACAAGGAATAAGATAACAAACGTTCCAGCAACAATAATTCGAATCATAGATTTATCCTCCAATCACCTTTTTCTATTATAGTAAACCCTCATGCAAAATACAAGAAACAAACAGGGAAAAATTATCTGCGGATGGGACAGGAACTTTTTTCCTCTATGAATAAAAGGCAGAGCACGGACATAAATTGAACAAAGAAGGATTGTTCCAGTTTAAGGAGTTGTGTTGAATTGAAAAAACGAATTGCGGCAATGTTTCTGCTTGCGATGTTGTGCATCATGAATCTGATAGGGTGTAAAAATGAAAAACTAAGGACGGAGAAAATTAAGGATATTGAATTTACGGTACTTCTAGAGGAAAAGGTACCCGCGGAGTTTCTTACGGTACTTGAGGGAAAAAAGGAAGCTCCCTTTAAGCTGACGTTTTCGGACGGGGAATTTCTTTATATCGCGGTCGGCTATGGCATGCAGTTGACCGGCGGCTACAGTATTCAGGTCAATGACCTGTACCTGACCTCGAATGCCATTTACTGTGATACGAGCTTGATGGGGCCTACAACGGAGGAGGAATTAAAAAAGGCGGCATCCTATCCTTATATCGTACTGAAAATGGAGGACATAGAGGACAAAACGGTCGTATTTGAATAGCGGAAAAGTGCAGTTTACAAGGGAGAGCACAGGACAACGGTCTGACGGGTGATATGCTGCCCGTCAGATTTTTTATTCTATAGGAAATTCCTCCGAATTTCCCATATAAAAAAATAACATGCGCAGCTGCGCGCGCGGAACAAAAGCTCTGACGACCGTTTATGGAAATACAAAGCAGGGAAAATTGCAGGAAATGAAAATGACAGTGTTTAAGTTTTGTGATAATATGGAGCATGATAATAAACACAATAAACAGAAATTCAATGAGGTTTGTATGAAAGTCTTGCTTTTCCCAGCTAAAGGATTCGAGACCGGGGAGTATTACGAAGATGATGCCGAAAAGCGTTATTTTTTCTTGCATAGGAAGAAAACTTTACATATTGCGCGATATGGCGGTATAATTTATTTAGACTTTGAAAACGAAATGATTCCTTTTCACTTAACGGGAGGGCAAAATCAGATGCTACTCATAAAAAATGCGCGCATGATCGATTCGAAAACGCAGACGGATCGAGTACAGGATATTTTGATTGTAAACGGTCGGATCGGACAAATCAGAGAGAATTTGGTGGTTTCACAGGAAATAAATCCGGCGGCGCCGGATCTGCAGATCATCGATGCACGCGGCTTAACGGCGGCGCCGGGGCTGGTCGATGTGCACGTCCATTTCAGGGATCCGGGCTTTACTTATAAGGAGGATATTGCGACGGGGGCGAAAGCGGCGGCAAAAGGCGGCTATACGACGGTTGTGATGATGGCGAACACAAAGCCGGCGGTCGATTCCGCTGAGACGCTGCAATATGTCCTAAAAAAAGCGGAGGAGACGCCGATCCATGTGCTGGCGGCTGCGGCCGTTACGGAGGGCCTTGGCGGGCTGCGCATGACGGAGATGGAACGTTTAAAGGCGGCGGGGGCTGCAGGCTTTACGGATGACGG
>CAZBRY010000261.1:0-3207 GCA_964494285.1 uncultured Lachnospiraceae bacterium | reverse complement strand
CACAGCACAATGAATGATATCCTTTGCTTTGCAACATTTATAAATATTGCATGCACCTGTGAAAAAACCATCATGTGAACACCCCTTACATCTGCGTATCCCCTTTGTATGATAATAGGGACAAAGAGCACAAGGCATACCACAAAAACCATAAGACAAGTTATCCATATCATTACCTCACAACCCCTAAAAAATTCAATTTATTCGTGATATAAAATTATCTTATTGGAAATATCATATCATACCAAAAGTTGAATGTCTATGTTCCCATTATTTCATTTTTATCTACGCGCGCGGAACAAAAGCTGTGCTGCCGATGCTTTTGTTCTAATATAACATAGTATAATCAGGCTTCATGTGTTATGATCTGAACGAAGCCGCTATGTCATACAGAAAGCAGAAAGTTGAGATTAAACGGTATGACTTTCTTAGTCCTCTCGCCAGTAGACCAACACATATTGCGAACCCTACGTTCGCAATATCCATAGACTCCAATAATAAGCATAATGCGAAACGTCAAATTCAATTTAATATTACTACAAAGATAAAAGATATTATTGTATCCTTGGAACAATTACATTTAATTTAAATCTAAGATGAAGAAGGAGAAGCAATGATGGAAGGAAATTATTTAATAAAAACGATTTTAATAGAATGTCCTTTATGTGATAAAGAACATGAAATAGAAGAAAGAAAAAGGATATCGCACATTACAATTAAAGGTGAGGTTGTTGAATACGAGTAATTAATAAATTCAGGAATTTTAAGGCCCATGACATAGTTGATTATATGCATCAAGAAAGAGCTTATTTAGAAACTCAAGATGGGAAAGAAATCCCCTTTTGTCTAGCCAAGGAAATAAGAAATTTTTAACTGTTATATGCTATTAGTAAATGAGTAAGTAATAGATAGAAGGAAAGCCGTAGTAAAATGCGGCTTTCTTTATACAATTGAATTTGATTGCACACAATGACGCAACTAAAAAGGATTGCATTTTAAAAATGCAACTGAAAAGGGTTGCATTTTATAAGATAAACAACTATAATAGCAGCGAGGAGGTTGTCGTCTTATGCGCAATTATGTATCGTTAATAATAGATATTGAAAAATCCAGAAGGTATGGTGTTGCTGAGAGAAATGAAATGCAGAGTGTCATGTCTCATTATGCGGAGCGGCTGAATGACTTGCTTAAGGAAAACATGGAACGCTCTGTTATGTTTAGTGGGGGAGATGAGCTGCAGGGCTTATTTGCAGATGCAACAACAGCTATCTTGTATTTCAGACTGTTTGAGATTCTAATGAGCCCGGTAAAGGTTCGCGCAGGGATAGGTATTGGAGAGTGGACGGTTAAAGTCCAAAACGGATTATCGACACAACAGGATGGGCCTGCTTATCATAGGGCGAGGAGAGCCATCCAGGATGTTTATAAAATGCAATTGCAAAATGTGAGAATCTGCTCGGGGGAAGATGATATATTGGCGAATCATTTAATCAATGCGTCAATCCCACTGAAAAGACAACAAATATATATGCAGAACATCGTATTGGTCATATTAGAATTGTTGTATCCGTTTGTCACAAAAAGAATGACGTTAAATAATTATGAGATAGTTAAAGAACTGCTGTCTGCTAAATTTGAATATAGACGTGAAGTAAGACCATTTAGCATTTCAGCCAAAAGAGAAAGATCTTCAGAGAAGGCAAATTTCAATATAAATAAAATTCCGATGACGAATCCCATCCTTATTGATGGTAAAATATTGGAGTTAGAAGAGATTATTATAAAAAGGAATACCGCATCGGCAATTTCTGAAATATTAGGCTGTACACGGCAGAATGTCGATTCGATTATCAGAAGAGGAAATGCTAATAAAATTAGGGAACTGGATTTTATGGCGTTACAGTACGCAGAAAAAACATATGGGGAAGAACTATGGAATTCTTAATACTCGGACATTTATTGGGCGATTTTTACGTCCAAACAGATAATATCGCAGATAAAAAGAAAAAATCAGTTTGGTACCTTTTATTGCATTGTATTCTCTATATGGCGGGAATGTACTTTGTACTGGCTGTGGCGACTGGGAATTTTGTACAGAGCCTGAGAATTGCAATCATAATTGGATTATCGCATATGTGCGTAGATATAGTCAAAGTGAAAGCTGATTCCAGGATGCCTCAATTTGAGTATATTGTTTTTCTGTTGGATCAAGCCATACATATCGCAATTTTGATACTAATTTCTTCTTTTTTCAGCTCCTGCTTTCAAATTCAAAAGTTTTTTTTCGCGCAAGTGCTTGATAGCATTAGCTTACCTAAAATGACAGCAATACTCATAGCCGGATTGATATGCTGGAAACCGGCCGCTGTATTGATATCGCTTGTTTTCAAGGCGCTTTCTAAAGCTGTGGAGGATGAGAATAGGGAAGAACCGGAATGTGATACAGAAGAGGAAGCGTCAAAGAAAAGAAAAAAAGTAAAGAATGCAGAAAAGATAAGCGGGAAATTTGGGAATCAAGAAGAAGTCTTAAGAATAGGCTCGTGGATCGGAATATTGGAAAGAGAAATCATATTGCTTCTTGGGCTGTTAGGACAGTATGGCGCAATCGGATTTGTGCTGACCGCAAAGCCTGGCGAGATATAAGCAGTTAGAGGAACAGGCATTTGCTGAAAAGTATTTGGTTGGCACCTTATTGAGCGCACTAATCGCAATCTTATGCGTAACAATGTGTTCGCTTGTCAGGTAAGAAGTGGTTCCATGATACAAACAGCTCAAAGCGATTGCAAATTTAAAAAATACAAGATTTTAATAATAAAAATGTTTATTTTTAATAATGGATATGTTAATATAAGAAATCCGAGGGATAACAGTTATCATTTTCAATATATATTACATAAGTAAAACCGATGAAATATATAAAAAAGTCCTTGGAGAGGGACGTTAAATAACACTACTATATCAGACAAGGAACGTATAGAGAAGTTGGCATACCAAGGTGAAGATCATGAAGAAAAGTATTATTAGAAAATACCTGTATTTGAGTATTTTAACGGGAATTATTATGGGAGCGGTATTTCCTTTCTTTGCTCAGATATTTATGGTATCCAAGTCTGAGCGAGCCTATCTGCTGTTTACAATTTCGTGTATCGGCGCAGGGATTATTGTCGGTCTTGTTTCCGCGGGAATTGGAAATATTACAATTAACAG
>CAZBRY010000260.1:555-3256 GCA_964494285.1 uncultured Lachnospiraceae bacterium | reverse complement strand
CTGTAACGACCGGCATCGGATCAATGCGTTGGTCATTCACGACGAGAACACCGTCCTTTTTCAGGAAGTGTGCGTAACGCATTGCCTCCAACCTCTCAAAAGCAATCAGTACATCCGCCTGTCCCTCTTCCACGATCGGTTCTGAAACCTTTTCTCCATATCTGACAAACGTAACAACCGAACCGCCGCGTTGTGCCATTCCATGCACCTCGGAAAGCTTTACCTCATAACCGGCATGCAGCATAATTCCGCCCAAAATACGACTTGTGAGAAGGGTTCCCTGGCCGCCGACACCGACAATCATAATATTTTTCGTCTCCATTTTTCTCCTCCTACCGAACCGTAACATCGGAAATTGCGCCGAATTTACACATTTGCTTACAAAGACCACAGCCGTTGCACATCGTTTCATCAATGAAAGGAATTCCATCCGGCTTTTTTGTAATGGCCGGACAACCCGGCTTCAGGCACATACCGCACTTTTTGCATGCATCACTGTCTATCACGCATTTGACCGTAACAGGTGCCTTATTTAGCAACACACACGGAGATTTCGTAATAATCACGGAAATCTCATCTTTTGAGACGGCTTCCTTTACAAGCTTTTCAAGACCGGTCATATCAAACGCATTGATCTCTGTCACGTTTTTAATACCGAGCGCCTTACACAGTTCCGTGATATTGATTGCCGGAACCTCATCACCCTGCAGCGTCTTACCGGTTGCGGCATGCTCCTGGTGCCCAGTCATGCCCGTCGTGGAATTGTCAAGGATCATAACGGTTCCGGTTCCCCGATTGTATACCATGTTCATCAGGGAGTTAATGCCCGTATGCATAAACGTGGAATCACCGATGACGGCAACCCAGTTCTTAATAAACTCTTTACCCTTTGCCTTCTCCATGCCGTGCAGGGTAGAAATACTCGCTCCCATGCAGATGGTCGTATCGATGACATTCAACGGCGGTACGGCACCAAGCGTATAACATCCAATATCGCCTGCTGCATGAATTTTTAGTTTATTTAAAACGGTATACACGCTTCTGTGCGGACAACCCGGGCACAAGATAGGGGGTCTGTTCGGAACCTGTGCCGCTTCCGCAATTTCCGGCTCCTGCTTTAAAATTGCTTTTTTTAGAAGATTCGCGCTGTATTCGCCCTGTACAGTCAATATTTCCTTACCAATCGCCCGAATACCCCAGGATTTCACCTGCAACTCGATGACCGGATCCAATTCCTCAATAATATACAGCGTCTCCACCTTGGATGCAAAATCCTCAATCAGCTTTCTCGGAAGCGGATTGACAATACCAAGCTTTAATACGGAAGCATTTGGCAGCACTTCCTTGACATATTGATACGGTATGCCGCTCGTGATAATGCCGATCTTTGTATCATTCATCTCGACTCTGTTAATGGGAAACGAGCAAGAATCCTCAATCAGCCTTTTTTCTCTTGCCTCTACAACAAGATGACGGCTCTTTGCATTTGCCGGCATCATCACATTCTTTGCAACGTTTCTCTCATAAGGCTTATCAGCGACATTCTCACGCTCCTCAAGCGTGACCATGCCCTGTGAATGGGAAAGCCTCGTCGTCGTACGCAAAATAACCGGCGTATCATACTGCTCGCTCATCTCAAACGCAAATTTCATAAAATCCTTTGCCTCCTGAGAATCTGCCGGCTCCACGACCGGCACCTGTGCGGCTCTTGCGACCATTCTGGAGTCCTGCTCGTTCTGGGAGCTGTAAAGTCCGGGATCATCCGCTGCCACAAGCACAAGACCGCCATTGGCACCTATGTATGATACGGTATAAAGAGGATCTGCCGCCACGTTCACGCCGACATGCTTCATCGAAGCCATGGCGCGCACGCCGCTAATCGAAGCGCCGATTGCAACTTCCATCGCCACCTTTTCGTTCGGCGACCATTCGCAGTAAATATCCTCCTTGTACGTTACGATATTCTCACTAATTTCCGTGCTCGGTGTACCCGGATAAGCAGCGGATACTTTCACGCCGGCCTCATAAGCACCGCGCGCAATCGCCTCATTCCCGAGCATCATCGCTTTCTTTTCACTCATAAAAATCTCCTTTCGTTTGTTTCTCTTTTCCATTCTCTTATTTTGTAAATTAATTTCGGTATTTTCAAAAGAAAGCCTCGTCCCAAAGGAACGAGGTATGCCTTTTTTTCTCTACATATAATATTATGCAATGACAGCCTGCTTGTCAAGGGGAACTTGCTCATTTGGCGCTCTGAAAGCCCATTTATCCCCATTCATTTTCTTCTATATCCCACTATAATTTCCTTGACAATCAGTTTTTGTTTTGTTACTATTGCTTTATCGCGTTACACTTTAATGCGTTGCGCTTCAACGTGTTGAATTTCTTAGGTATCTGGGGTCAAAATACCTTTTGACCCCGACATCATCACATTATTTTAAAATGAGAGGGAATCATTATGGTATTCAAATTATCTTTTCTAATCGTATTTTTTGCAATTATGATCATCATCGGTTTTTATGCAAGAAAGCATGCAACAAACGTCAAGGACTATGTTCTTGGCGGACGTAACGTCGGACCGTGGCTAACAGCCTTTGCTTATGGCACCTCCTATTTTTCTTCCGTTGTCTTTGTTGGCTATGCCGGACAATTCGGATGGAAATATGGGCTCTCCGCAACTTGGATCGGCATAGGCAACGCA
>CAZBRY010000260.1:0-545 GCA_964494285.1 uncultured Lachnospiraceae bacterium | reverse complement strand
TTGATCGGGAGTCTGCTCGCTTGGGTCGTACTCGGCAGACGCACACGTGTCATGACAAAAGAGCTGTCCTCTGCCACAATGCCGGATTTTTTCGGAAAACGCTTTGAGAGCAAATCCATCAAGTTAGTGGCTTCCGTTATCATTTTTGTATTTTTGGTACCTTATACCGCTTCTGTTTATAACGGTCTCTCCAGGCTGTTTGCCATGGCGTTCAACGTTCCCTATGCGGTCTGCATCATTACCATGGCGCTTTTGACTGGCATCTATGTCATCGCAGGCGGTTACATGGCGACTGCCATCAATGATTTTATTCAAGGTATCATTATGATCGGCGGCATCATTGCGGTCATTGTCGCTGTTTTAAACGGCCATGGCGGCTTTATCGAAGCAATCGGAAAGCTCGCACAGTTTGAAAGCGATATCGAACCAACGCTCGGACAGCCCGGCGCATTCACCTCATTCTTCGGCACCGATCCGGTCAATCTGATCAGTATCGTCATCCTGACCTCACTTGGTACTTGGGGACTGCCTCAAATGGTACATAA
>CAZBRY010000259.1:368-3268 GCA_964494285.1 uncultured Lachnospiraceae bacterium | reverse complement strand
GAAGTTGCAAAGTTGCCGCGATGCTTGTATACTATAGGTTATTGAAAGAAAATCGGCAAACGGCAAAGAGGAGAGTTATGAGATGACACTATTGGAAAAATGGCGGGGAATGGCATATTCATCAACGGCTAATAAAGGTGATCTGCAGAAATTGTGGACGGATTATTTTGAAAAAGAAAAGGAAATTTATAAAAAACTTTTAAAAAAGCCGGATGAACCGGTGAAGGATACGGTAAAAGCGCTTGCTAAAAAATACAAAGTGGATTTGATGACGATGACCGGGTTTTTGGATGGTATCAACGACAGTCTGATCGAGCCCAATCCGATTGAGGAGATGGAGTCCGATACGGAGGTCAGCCTTGCTTTTGACAAGGAGCGCTTGTATAAAAATATGGTGGCTGCACAAGCAGACTGGCTTTATGGTCTTGAAGAGTGGAGCATGATTTATGATGAGGAGATATTAAAGCAGTTTTATAAGGAGCAGAAGAGTTCCACGACGATTGTGAAGGGTGATAAAATCGGACGCAACGATTCATGTCCGTGCGGCAGTGGTAAAAAGTATAAAAAGTGCTGCGGCCTAAGAACATAAATGGGAGAGAAGCCCTTACATTGAATCAAATGTAAGGGATTTTTCGCATAATCAGTAAGGATTGGGAGGCGATAACGATGGGAGATTTTTTTGACGACAAGCGAATTTGGATTTTGGGAGCAGCCGGCATAGATTGATTTTAAATAAAGATAACAGCGCAAGTGCACGTGCTTCGGCAAGAGCCGGCAAAAAGGACAAAAAGCGCCAAGATTGCTGTGAGAAAAAGCACTAGGGAAAGAGGATGACAGTTATGAAAATTACACTAAAAGACGGCTCTGACAAGGAATATGCGCAGTCGATGAGCGTACTGGAAATCGCGAATGATATTAGCGAAGGGCTCGCAAGAAATGCGTGTGCCGGTGAAATTAACGGAAAAAGGGTTGACCTGCGCACGATTGTAGAGAAGGACTGCGAGTTGAATATATTGACTTTTTATGATAAGGGCGGCATGGATGCGTTTCGCCATACATCTTCTCATATTATGGCTCAAGCGATTAAACGCCTTTATCCGGAGGCAAAGCTCGCAATCGGACCGTCGATTGACGATGGCTTTTACTATGATATCGATAGAGAGACCCCCATTACTTCTGATGATTTCGAGAAGATCGAAGCGGAAATGAAAAAGATTGTGAAAGAAAATCTTTCGATTGAACGCTTTACGCTTCCGAGAAAAGAAGCCATCGACTTCATGAAGGAAAAAGAGGAGCCGTATAAGGTCGAGTTGATTCAGGATCTTCCGGAGGATTCTATTATTAGCTTTTACAAGCAGGGTGATTTTACGGATTTATGTGCCGGTCCCCATTTAATGACAACAAAGCCTGTAAAGGCATTTAAGCTGCTTAAAGTAGCCGGCGCTTACTGGCGCGGTAATGAGAAAAATAAAATGTTAACGAGAATCTATGGTACTTCTTATCCGAAAGCTGCGGATTTAGAGGAGTATATTACGCGGATGGAGGAAGCAAAGAAGCGTGATCATAGGAAAATAGGCAAGGAATTAGGTCTCTTTATGATGGCTGACGAGGGTCCGGGATTTCCGTTCTTTTTGCCAAAGGGAATGGTACTGAAAAATGCGCTGCTTGAGTATTGGAGAGAAGTCCATACGAGAGAGGGTTATGTGGAGATTTCCACACCGATCATGCTCAACAAGCAGCTTTGGCTGACTTCCGGACACTGGGATCATTACAAGGATAACATGTATACGACGGTTGTCGATGAAGAAGATTTTTGCATTAAGCCGATGAATTGCCCGGGAGGTTTGCTTGTTTATAAGGCAACTCCGCATTCCTACCGCGATCTACCGATTCGCATGGGCGAAATCGGTCTTGTGCATAGGCATGAGAAATCAGGTGCACTGCATGGCTTGATGCGCGTACGCTGCTTCCATCAGGATGATGCGCATATTTTTATGACGCCGGAGCAGATGACCGATGAAATTAAAAGCGTTGTAAGGCTGATCGATGAGGTTTATCATTTGTTCGGCTTTCAATACCATGTCGAGCTTTCTACGAGGCCTGAGGATTCTATGGGAAGTGATGAGGAATGGGAAGCGGCTACATCCGGTCTTAAAAATGCGTTGGAGGAGCTTCAACTGCCTTATGTGATCAACGAGGGCGACGGCGCGTTCTATGGTCCGAAGATCGACTTCCATTTAGAGGATTCGATTGGACGTACCTGGCAGTGCGGCACGATACAGCTCGATTTCCAGATGCCGCAGCGCTTTGATGCCGAATATGTCGGAGCAGACGGCGAAAAGCACCGCCCGATCATGATTCATCGTGTTGCTTTTGGTTCCGTGGAGCGTTTTATCGGTATTTTGACAGAGCATTTCGCAGGCAAGTTTCCAACATGGCTCGCGCCCATACAGGTGAAGGTGCTGCCGATTTCTGATAAATATTTTGATTATTCGGAGTCAGTGCTTAAAAAATTAATGGAAAGCGGCATCCGTGCGGAGATTGATACGAGGACAGAAAAGATTGGATACAAGATCCGGGAGGCGAGACTGGAGCGAGTTCCTTACATGCTGATTCTTGGACAGAAGGAACAGGAAGCTGATGTGATTGCAGTCAGAAGTCGTTTTCTGGGCGATGAAGGACAAAAGGAGTTGGGTGCCTTTATTGAATTTGTCAAAGAAGAAGCGGCATCCAGAACTATCCGTGAAGAAATGAAGGAAACGGAAGACTGATTTTTGCATTGTATAAATTAATAGAATTAACAAATACTAAGCCATATGAGAAATTCATATGGCTTTGTATTTGTTGTTTGTTAGGAGAATCCGAAAACAAAGTTATTTTTATCTAAAAAACAGGAGGAA
>CAZBRY010000259.1:0-358 GCA_964494285.1 uncultured Lachnospiraceae bacterium | reverse complement strand
CGATGGCAAAATTAGATTGCAGTGTGGATAGCTGCATACACAACAGTGAAGAGCTATGCTGCAGGGGCGAAATCAATGTAAAGGGTCTGCATGCAAGTTCCATGTGCGATACCTGCTGCGGCAGTTATCAAAAGAGAAGCGGGGATAACGCATCCAATGCGACGGTATACCCAAACGAAACGATCAGAATCAACTGCGAAGCGTCAAATTGCATTTATAACAGTGATTTTCGCTGTACCGCCAAAAGTGTTGGGATTGCCGGCTATGGCGCGCGTGACAAGGAAGAGACAGAATGCTCCACATTCAGAGAGCGTTAAGAAAATACCGGACGCGGTTAATACTGTATTTGTGCCACTCG
>CAZBRY010000258.1:0-3280 GCA_964494285.1 uncultured Lachnospiraceae bacterium | reverse complement strand
GGCTTATTCGGGAAAACGACGCCGCGATCAGCAGCGCTACGGTCCCTACCATGAGCACAGACGGAAAATAGTCTGTCACGACAGTTCTGTCTCCGAAATGAATCGGCTGGTTATCCTTGCGAAATACGATCAGCAAGACAATCGTCGATACGATCGCGCTGATTTGTACGATCCAAAACATGCCCGGCTTTCCGTCTAAAAAGAAGAAATCCAAAAAATCCAGATTTGCGTAGCCGCCAAGCATAATAGCGGTCGTATCTCCCACCAGCGTAGCCGCACCCTGTAAATTGGAAGAAACCGCAATGGCGATGATGCTCTTAACCGGAGAGATTTTCAGCTTCTTTGCGATCGTCAAAGCAACCGGAGCCACCATCAACACCGTCGCAACGTTATCCACAAAGGCTGAAATGATTCCGGCAAACAGAGCGAGAGCGATCGTCGACCACTTCACATTTGGCACCTTTTCAATGATGTAGTCCGCCAGCAGCGCAGGCATCTTCGATTCGATGAACAGATAGACGACGCCCATCGTTCCTGCGATCATCATAATGATGTTTCAGTCAACGGCAAACAGCACCTTGTTCAGAGGCATAATGCCCAGAATCACAAAAACAGCCGCAGAAATCAGCGCAACATAAGCGCGGTACTTCGGGAAAATCAGCAGCAGGGCATAGGTGGCAATAAATAAAATCAACGCAAGTATCATATAGGTTTCCCCCTTTAAATAGTCATTATTCTACAATAATATCTATTTTTTTATGGAAAGTAAAGAGGGTTGAGGTATAATGTTAAAATTTTGCTGACTTTTTGTTTTCTCCGGGCAAGTGAATTTAAAAAGCAAACGGCCCGGAGCAAGCCTCATGAAGAGGCACGCCGGGCGCTTCTTGCTTTAATCTTCCCTTGTTTTTCCGTTTTTGTATATCGTGCAAAACTATGTCGTGTTTGATATAATGTTTTTAAATACAAAGAATATTTAAACAGTACGGGATTTTATGACGGAGGAAGCGGATGAAGGTTGAACGGTTAATTGGGATCCTTGCGATCCTTTTGCAGAAGGAGAAGGTGACGACTCTGCATCTGGCGGAGCGGTTTGAGGTTTCCGGCCGGACGATCCAGCGGGATCTCGATGATTTATGCAGGGCAGGCATTCCGATCGTTTCCATACAGGGCTACAAAGGCGGCATTTCGATCGCGGATGGATACCGGCTCGATAAGACCGTTCTGACCGAAGGCGAATTGCAGGCTATTCTGGCCGGCACAAGAAGTATCGACAGCGTTTTAAAAACCACTTACAGCCAGACGCTGATCGAAAAATTCTCAAACGGAAAAAACACCGTGTTGGCCGAGCGAGACAAGATTTTGATCGATCTGGCCTCGTGGCAGCAAAGCAGCCTGTCCGACAAAATAGAACAGATCAAACAGGCCATTTTTGATCAGGAGCAGATTTCCTTTGTATATAGTTCCGATAAGGGCGAGTCTGTTCGCACGGTCGAGCCTTATCTGATTCTTTTCAAATGGGGTGCCTGGTATGTGTATAGCTACGACCCCGCCAAAAATGATTACCGCCTTTTCAAGCTAAACCGTTTATGGAGTCTGCAAAGCACCGGAGTTTCCTTCCGAATGCGGGAAATTCCGAAAGAAAAGCTAGATTTTGAGCATTTTTTCAAGACTGAAAAACTCAAACTGACTGCTGTCTTTCAAGCCTGTTCAAAATACCGTTTGATCGAAGAATATGGCCCTTCCTGCTTTACGGTCTTAGAGTCGGGCAAGCTGTTGTTTGAACGGACATTTTCCAGTTCCGAATATGCGCTGCAATGGCTTCTTAGCTTCGGCGATCAGGTGACCGTTCTAAAACCGTCCGGACTGGCGGAAAAAATCCGGGAGCAGGCAAAAAATATATTACAGGCATACAAGTAACAGGACATACTGTTGTCGTATTATTACTGCTATACTGGATCCATAAAGGAGGAATCATCATGGCTTCAAATAAGGAATTTGTAACCTACATAGCCGGACAGCTTGCGGGTGCCGGAACGATCACTTATAAGAAAATGTTCGGGGAATATGGGTTTTATTGCGACGGAAATTTTTTTGCCTGCGTCTGTGACAATCAGTTCTTTGTAAAAATTACCGATGCGGGGCTGAAGCTTCTGCAAAACCCGGAAACTGCGCCGCCTTATGAAGGTGCGAAGCCGTATCTTCTGATTGCAGAGCTTGACGATCAGGAACTTCTTAAAGAACTGACAATTGCGACATGCGGGGCGCTGCCCGAACCAAAACAAAAAAAGAAAGGCAGGAACAGCAATGCTTAAACTGAACGTAACGGGATTATTTGTAACCGACATGGAGAAAATGGTATCCTTTTACCGGGATGTCATGGGGATGAAAACCGATTGGGCGGGGGAGGCAAACGCGGAATTGTATTGCGGGGAACGCTGCCTTATTATGTTTGGTCGCTCCGATTTTGAAACGATGACCGCGCGAAAATATTCCTATCCAAACGGCTTGAACGGCACTGTCGAGCTGGCCTTTGATGCCGATAATTTTGCACAGGTCGACGAGGAATATGAACGGGTTGTAAAAGCGGGCGCCGTTCCTGTTTTCCCTCCCACCGACGAGCCTTGGGGCCAGCGTACAAGCTATGTAGCTGATCCGGATGGAAATTTGATAGAAATATCGTCGTTTGTCAGAGGATGACGGATAACGCGGACAAGAAACAAATTCTTAGGAATTTCTTATGTGACAAAAAAAGGGGAAATCGTGGATTTCCCCCTTTTCACATTTCTTTTTTAATTTCCTGTCCATTCAGAACAGTGGATCAACGCCCGTCCCTGTCCCAGCAGGGCTTTGGCTGATGCGGCGCTCCCCCTCCTCCGGGATGACTCGGCGGTGCATAGGTGGAGGATACCCTCAGCGGGCAGTCCCCCGTATTGATGATGTTATGCCACGTTCCTGCCGGTATAAAAATAACCTCTCCCTCGCAAACACATTGCTGGAAATCCATCTGGGGCTTGCAGTTCCCCATTTTTACCATCGCTTTTCCCTGCTCTATTCTGACAAATTGATCCGTATCCTTATGCATTTCCATACCAATTTCTCCGCAGGGCGGAATACACATCAATGTCATCTGCATATGGCAACCCGTCCAAACAATCGTACGTAATTTTTCATTTTGAGATGCCATCTTAGCAATATTGATCACGCATGGCTTTGGTCCATGCTCTGGCCGACTTACACAACAATCCATAAAAAACCTCCAATTTACTTTTTCATAATATGA
>CAZBRY010000257.1:0-3293 GCA_964494285.1 uncultured Lachnospiraceae bacterium | reverse complement strand
TATCCGCATACTTTGGATCCTTTAGCTGTCCTAATAACGTCTGCTCGATAAACGCCCTTGCAGCTGCCTCATCGGATACGACATCCTGCAGCGTCAAAAGCGCGCCTGTCTCCGTCGAGAAATTATAACCCACAGCGCCGCTGTTCGGATGCGCACCACCGGTATATTCATAAACATCCTGTCTAAAGCTGATGACCTGGCTGTCCGCTCTGGCTGTCGTAAATTTGCTTCCAAGTCCATATCCGTTAAAATACTCCAACATCTCTTCGTCGCGGGAAGCAAGATCTTCCTTCGCAAAAGCTTCGTCTGTGTCCGCCTGTTTTTCCTCTTCGGCTACCAAATGATCCATATATTCGTTGATCTTCGCTTCAGCCGACTCATTTCCCTTTACAGACACAACCGGATAACTTCCGGTAACAGATAAAAGAAGACGCCCATCCTCATCATAGCGTTCCTCTGCATGCTCCGTCATCTCCACCGATACGGCATAATTTTTGCCCTTCTGACAGCCGGCCAAGAGCATTCCCATTGTAACCGCTGTCAGCATCACCCATATCCTTATTTTCATCTGCTCTGCCTCCTCCCGACATTATATGAAATCCGCACTGTGAAAAGAATGCGGGAGCAATTTCTTTTTCTATTTTTATTAATTATATCGTATTCAAATCAATTATACAATTGTTCTGTACTTTATTTTGCATTTTCTCCAATTTTATTAATCTATATAGTTCTCAGACAGTACCCTGCGCAGCGCGTGCTCAAAATGTAAATCATCTTCTCTTGTCCTCTTTTTCGGACCCTTTATGGAAAAGTGCATACTCCTTCGGGCCTTCTTTGCCATATGACGTTCAAACATCAGCCGGTCAATATTCTCATTCGTATATTCCATGCCGTTTTGATGTAGGACGCGCATCCCCTTCCCGAGAGCCATCGAAGCGACGCCGTAATCCTGTGTAATCACGACGTCTCCCTTGTTACCGGTCTGCACAATTCTAAAATCCGTGGAGTCAGCACCCTTATCCACCGTGATCACAGTTCCATAGGCGGAACTCAGCGCATGACAGGTATCACAAATCAGTAAAAGAGGAATCTGAAATTCCTTCGCCGCCTTTTCCACAATCGCAATGACCGGACAGGCATCCGCATCAATCATTATTTTCATCCCGTGCACCTCGATTCCATAAGCTTTATATCTTTCGGCCTTCCACATATTTGGCGACGACAGAACACGATTCCGGCATATAGACAATTCTCTCCAACCTGTCACGCAGGCTGAGTAACCTTGGTGTCTTAAGCGCGCTGTCATCAATCACAACCGCATCAAATAAATAGCCTTCCTCAAAGCTGCCCGCTTTTCCAAAAAATGCGCCGCCGCCCTTCGTTCCCATATAGAAAGCCTCCTCCAGGCTAACCGGTCTTAACGCTTGATCGAGCAACCGCCACCGAAGCTTGGAAACCTGAATGCAGTCTGACATCGCACGCAGGATCGAAGCTGAAAAGCCTCCCGCCACATCTGTGCCAAGTCCGATCCGCATTCCCATATCTAAATAACGGCGCACAGGAGCGATGCCGGAAGCAATATTTGTATTTGACTGCGGACAATGGGCAATAAATACACCATTTTCATAAATTCTCCGCATCTCCTCTTCCCCAGAATAAACGCAGTGTGCCATGATCGTAGGCACCTCTTTCCCGAACAGACCGAAACGGTCATAAGCGTCACCGTAAAATGCAGACTCAGGTGCAAGCGCCTTCACCCATGCGACCTCTTCCGGATTCTCCGATAAATGGGACTGTACCGGAAGGTCATACTCCCTGGCGAGCTCTCCCAGCCTTTTCATCAGAGCATCCGTACAAGAGGGTACAAAACGCGGCGTAATCATCGGCTTTGTATAGTGATACTTCGGGAGCGTCCGCTCGATCCAGGCCTGCGTTTCTGCCGCCGACTGGGCTGCACTTTTTTCGCACAAATAATCCGGCGAATTCCGATCCATATTCACCTTTCCAACCCATGTGCAAATACCTGTTTCCTCAAGCAAATCCATCAAAAGCTCCGTTGCCTCGGTATGAATCGTACCAAACACACAGGCCCGTGTCGTAGCACCTATCTTCATTTCCTCAGCAAACAGCGTATAAGCCTCTTTGGCATAATCAAGTCCGGCATATTTTGCTTCCTCCGGAAAGGTGTTCGTATTCAGCCATTCAAGCAGCTCCAAATCCATGCCAAGCGCACGAAATGTATACTGCGGTGCATGCAAATGCAGATCCGTCAACCCCGGAATAATAAGCCGATCTCCCAGATCAATGATGGGAAGCGCTTCATATTCTTTTGGCAGCACCTGAAATACGCCGCCTGACAAACCATTCAAGCATACTGCATACGCCTGCTCAAACGTGGCAAGCGCAGTTGTGGACTTACTATAATAAATATTTCCCTTTAAAACAAACGTATGCTTTTTCATACGATCACACTCCCAAAGTTTACATCCCAATGGCAATTCATAAAAAAGAAGAATTAACGCATTTTCATTAACTCTTCTTTGATTGATTCCTGTCCGGTAGTTTTAAAGGCATTCTCAGTCGTTTTCACGAAATACAATTTCACCTGTCACATCATTCATGCTTTCCACGATGGCGAGAGATTCCAGATGAATGCCTTTGGAGCGGATGATGCCGCCGCCGACCTGAAAGCCCTTTTCGATTGCAATCCCTGCGCCGACAAGCGTTGCGCCCGAAGCCTCGACAAGCTGCACCAGTCCTTCCAGAGCCTTGCCGTTTGCAAGGAAATCATCGATAAGCAACACCCTGTCCTTAGACCCTAAAAACTGCTTGGAGACAATAATATCATAGACTCTTCCATGGGTAAATGACTCCACCTTAGATGTATAAACATCGCCCGCAATATTTTTTGTCTTGGACTTTTTCGCAAATACAACAGGAACCTTGAAATACTGTGCGACAATGCAGGCAAGTCCGATGCCGGAAGCCTCGATCGTCAATATTTTTGTAATATTCTCCGTCGCAAACCTTTTCTGAAACTCGCGTCCCAACTCGCAAAACAACGGAATATCCATTTGATGGTTTAAAAAGCTGTCCACCTTTAATATATTACCGGGTCTGACAACACCATCTCTGCGTATTCTATCCTTAAGTAGCTTCATCCGCTCTCCCCTTTGCTCCATCCTATATTAAATAGTAATACAAAACCGGCAGATTTGCAATGTTTTAATATAATAATCAGCGGTGAGGAGTAAACTTTTTTGAACTGTACATTTTAATTCGGAAACCATTTT
>CAZBRY010000256.1:0-3309 GCA_964494285.1 uncultured Lachnospiraceae bacterium | reverse complement strand
TTTCTTGAATTGTTCAGGGTTGGTTATACTGTTTAGTTTTCAAGGTGCTGTTACTATCAATCATTGCTGTGATTCGCAACTTTTATAGTGTACCATGCAAAAATAATGAAGTCAATACCAATTTTTAAATATTTAATAACTCTCATTATTAGAGCAAAATAATTCCACCCTTTGGCGGGTGGACTTTTATTATATCATCGGAAATCATAGCTTGTCAACGGCTTTTTCAAAGAAATATCAAATATTTTTCTTCCAGATTTTTCTTCTCTTTTCATAAATACTTTTTACTTTTATCATAAACCAAAAAAACCATTAATATAAGGAAAGAGGCAACAGAAATCGGAAGACCAATTATGAAACCTTGGGGAATATAAGACATCTCTATCGTATGGTGTCCCGGTGTAATATCGGCTGCAAGTAAACCATTTAAAACTCTTTTTGTTTCTATTGTTTTTCCGTCTATTTTTACTTTCCAGTCCTTTTCGTAAGGAATAGAGAATACAACCAGCTCTGCGTCCGGTGCTGCATCAATCATACCCGTTAAATGGGAGCTGCTTTCTTTAGTAATAGAACAAACCGTACGTGATGCATCCTCATACCAATCTGCAAGTTCCTGATTTTTTTCATAATAAAATTCATATCCGTCAATTATAATTTCACTCTGGTTCAGATAAATCCTAACGTTCACCGTTTCTCCTGGATTAAAATAACCTGTCTCCCTAATTGACCAGCCATAGTTGGTAAAGTAAGATCCTTTCTCCAAATCGTTTACAAAAATCGTTGTATCCTGAGTTGTTGGCGCGTCAAAAAACATATAAACAAAATCATCTTTTTCGGCTAACAGCCGATACTCAATATATGCATCTTTTTCCAAGTCAATTTTTTGATAGCGGTTGTCTGTTTTTCTGATATTAACAAGATGAATTTCTTTTAATTCAACCGGTTCATATATTTCATACTGTTTACCGGAAAAACTTCCCGCAATTTCATTCTGATATTCAAAATGATTAAGCTGCTCCGTCGGAATCGTTAAAATCGATGACGTTGTTGCAAATGCCAAGTCTAGGGCATACGGATTTTGATAAACAAATTTATCGCCGTATATCGCTTTCTGTTCATATGGCTTTGCTGTTTCGTCATATTGTGAAAGTAAATATTTCAATCCCATAAGGCAATCTGCAAATGAGGTACTCCCTTCGCCATAAAATGCCCAGTTGCCATTGTTGCGAAATCCCAGTTTTCCCATAAATCCCTTTACCTGATTTGTTTCACAAGAGCTGAAATGCGACAGACCATTATAGCCGATCAACATCGCATCATTATGTGTCCTTCTGTACATTTTTTCGACCCTATAAAATCCAGGATCCTTTTTTTCAAGATCCTCAATAATCGCTGTCGTATCATCAACAAAGTCCGCAAATGCGTCAATACTATACGATTCAAATTCATGATCTTTGTCAGGAAAATATGAATTAATGGATAAATATCCGTTGCACAGCAAATCTCCCACCTGTAGCATAAAAAGTCCCGCGATAATCGGAATCGTATACTCTTTTTTATAATGATATGCATAAACACCCACCAGCGCAAGAATAAAAACTGCGCCTGAAATCACTATCTGTGTTTTTCCAACATAGGCATTATCTGTAAAAACTAAATAAGCAGAATAACAAACAAAAATAAAAATACATACTACGCTATGGTACTTTCTTAAGCCGTCTCTCATGTAGAGGAACCCTTTATAGGAAATAAATAGGAAAAAGAAGCTGAATAAATAAGAATTTCTGTATGGAAATCCAATTGGATGATTAAAACCGTGCCATACCACATTAAAAGCATCAATCCAAAAACTAAAAAGCATAATTAAAAGGATGCCGCAAGAAAGCAGTTTTTCTTTTATCATTATATTTTTATTCATAAAATACAGAAGTAAAAATACAACTGTAACCACACCACAGTATATAATAGGAAGTCCGTCGGAAATATTTCCTTGGAATGCCGTGGAATAAAGACCTGAAAAAACGTCTAAAAACTTAAAATTACGAGACAGGCTCAAGGATAAGCCACTACTTTTTTGTCCCCTCAAAGAAAACGCTACAGCGCATAAGCTGAATGCTGAAAGTGTTACTGCCAAAACAGAAGATCCAATATAAATACTAATTATTTTTCCATTTTTCTTTATTTCCTTTATCGTCTGGGCCTTCATAAGAAATAAATAAAGGAAAAACAAAACAGAAAATAAACAAGTCATATATCCCATATAATAATTAGAACAAATGGATAAAAAAAGTGTAATGATATACAGATAGCTCTTTCTTTCGTTTTTTACCGTCTTATATAAACCAAGCATAATCAAAGGTAACAACATGATATTAAAAAAGTAAATCGTGCAATTGATATATGCCATGAAATAACCCATGAGAGCATATGCCGTTGAAAAAATAAGCGATGCCCATCTAGAACCGTAGACTTTATTAATCAATAGATTGAAATTCAGCCCGCTGAAGCCAATCATTAACGTAATCATAAGCAAAATGCCGGCGGGAAGCATATCATTTGGAAAAAACAAAAGTAGCAAAACAAACGGATTATTTAGATAATAACCAATAAAACCAGCCATATCCCCGCCAAAGGTCTTGCTGAAGCTATAGAAATAAGTATCGTTTCCAAAAAAAATATTTTTCATATAGGCGTAATAATCGACAAATTGATAACGCATGTCTGCTACCAAAACAGATAGTCGCCCAAACGGATAAAATTCAAACATAACACTAAGAAGTAGCATTAGTGATGACGGTATTAAAAACGCGAGCAGATAGAAAAATATATTTTTATTTTGAGTGATCCATTTATTCATTCCGACCTCCTGATCATCCTCCATGCCATTTTGCTGCATCAGGGATTCTCCCACACTTCTCAAGTAACAAAAAAGAATCTTATTCTCATCGCTTAAGATTCCTTCCTTTGTTTTGTAGAAAAAGAGCGGAGAAAGAGGGATTTGAACCCTCGCGCCGGTAACCCGACCTACACCCTTAGCAGGGGCGCCTCTTCAGCCTCTTGAGTATTTCTCCAATTTTCTGAACTTTCATTTTCTACTATTCAATTTTCGTCTGCAGCCTCCTATACCGGTTGGCAATTGCCGACTACTGACGCAAAATTTATTATACTAAAGGGAATCTTCTTTGTCAATCAGTTTTAGCTAAAAGCAACCAGCATCATAGAAATTTTCTTTTCATTTCTATGATATATCAAACTCTTTAATGACTGCTTCTATCCTACTCCTTACAAGCTGAGCAATCTCTTTCGTTT
>CAZBRY010000255.1:1111-3334 GCA_964494285.1 uncultured Lachnospiraceae bacterium | reverse complement strand
ACAATTAGGGAATATCCTGTGATCGAGGAAATTAAAGATTTTATGAAGGAACATGGAGCACTGAATGCAATTATGAGCGGAAGCGGACCGACGGTTTTTGGATTATTTGACGAAGGGAGCACAGCGCGGAAAGCTTGTCTGGACCTAAAAAATAAAGGACTTGCCAAGCAGGTTTATTTAACTGATATTTATAACAGGAGGGTTATATAATGGAAGAACATAAGCTTGAAATGCACATTGATGAGTATTTGCCGTTAAGAGACGTAGTGTTCAACACATTAAGACAGGGGATTTTGACCGGAGAACTAAAGCCGGGCGAGCGTTTGATGGAAATTCATCTTGCAAACCGCTTGGGTGTCAGCAGGACACCAATCAGGGAAGCGATTCGCATGCTGGAGTTGGAGGGACTTGTCACGATGATTCCGCGGCGCGGTGCAGAGGTTTCTAGAATTTCCAAGCAGGATCTGAAAGATGTGCTTGAGGTTAGAAGGGCACTTGACGCACTTGCGGTTCGTCTTGCCTGTGAACGAATCACACCGAAAAAAAAGGAGGCGCTCAAAGAGGCCGCTGCGAATTTTGAGCGTTCCACGAAAACGAGGGATGCGACTACAATCGCAAAGGCGGATGTCTGTTTTCATGATATCATTTTAGAGGCATCTGATAACAAGCGTCTGATGCAGCTTGTGAATAATCTCGCGGAACGAGTGTACCGCTACAGACTTGAGTATATCAAGGACAGCAGGAATCATCAACGCCTGATCGAGGAGCATGAGGAAATACTTAAATGGATCGAGCAGGGAGCAAAGGAGCAGGCGCAGGTTGCGATTGAGACACATATTGATAATCAGGAGAAAAATATTATCAGCCAGTTAGAGCTATAGATAACAAGAAATTTTTCTGAATAAAATAGGACGATACAGGAAATGCTCCTTATTAAGACAGGAACGCTAGAGGGCGGGTGTCTGAAAAGGAGCGGAATATGACAGAACAAAAAGAACGTTATCAACGGTTGCTGATCGGTGTATTATCGGTGATTCTTTGCCTTACGGGGAGCTATTACATAGGGATGATGCGGACGCAGCGGGTGATAACATCTGCAAGGATTTCTGATAAAATTGTGCGTTTTCACGTGATCCCCGACAATGATAGTGAGGCTGATCAGGAGTTAAAGAAATTGATCAGAAATGATGCTTTGAAATATTTTGAGATCAGGCAGGAACTTTTGAATCAGGACGGAAAAGCGACAAAGGAAACATTTCTTGAGGATGTACAAAGAAACCTTCCCAATCTGGAACTTTTGGCGGAAAGCAGAATTCAATCGGAAGGGTTTGCATATGATGTAAAAGTTGTATGTACAAAAGCATATTTTCCAGAAAAGGTATTTGAGAATTATGTATTTCCTGAGGGTTCTTATGATGCGATTGAGATATTTATCGGCGACGCCAAAGGCTCCAACTGGTGGGGCGTCATGTATCCGAATCTCTGCCTGACAAAAGGTACTTATGCAGTATTTTCCAAGGAAACGGACGAGAAACTTCAGGACATGCTTTCAGCGGAGGATTATGAAAGTCTGCTCACGGCTCCGCGGGAAAATGTGCATGTGAAATGTAAGACCTATGAGATTGTAAAGGAATTGCTTTCACAGACACCTTGAACTTGAATTATTCATTCATAAAGGATAGAATGGAAAAGCATGAAATAATAGATGTAACGAGGTATGAAACATGAGCAATAGCAGCGCTCCTGTCGGCGTATTTGATTCCGGCGTCGGCGGACTGACCGTCGCAAAGGAAATTATGGCGCAGATTCCCAATGAGAAAATTGTTTATTTTGGAGACACGGCACGCGTGCCGTATGGAAGCAAGTCTAAAAAAACAATTACAAAATATACAAGACAAATCATTCGCTTTTTGATGACGCATCAGGTGAAGGCGCTTGTAATGGCCTGCAATACGATGAGTGCCTGTGCGCTCAGGGAGGTTGAGAGGGAGCTTTCCATTCCGATCATCGGGGTCGTCAAACCGGGCGCACGTGTCGCCGCGGAGCAGACGCAAAACCGGCGGATTGGCGTCATTGCGACGGAAAGCACAATACATAGTGGGATGTACGAACATTTTATTAATGAGATTAACCCAAAGCTGCATGTAATCGGAAAGGCCTGTCCTTTGCTTTGCCCTCTCGTCGAAGAAGGGATGCTAGAGGATCCTGTGACAGATGAAATTG
>CAZBRY010000255.1:0-1101 GCA_964494285.1 uncultured Lachnospiraceae bacterium | reverse complement strand
GTGCGTCGGTATCTTGAGGATTTGATGAAGCAGGATGTGGATACCCTGATCCTTGGATGTACGCATTATCCGCTGCTCGCCTCGACCATCGGACGAATTGCAGGGGAACGAGTGCGACTTGTCAATCCGGCTTATGAGACGGCACGGGAATTAAAGGATTTGCTCGCTTCTAAGAAGCTTTTAAATGAGGAGGCAGGAAAAGAGGATGATAGGAAGTATGAATTTTATGTCAGTGATCTGGCAGATAAATTCAGCAGCTTCGCTGCAAATATTTTGCAGAAAGACAGCCTGATGACTGCGCAGGTAGATATTGAGGAATATTAAGAACCGGAAGGAGACTGTATGAGAAAAGAGGTGCTAATTTCCGTTTCCGGACTTCAGTTTGGAGATGATACGGATCATGATCCAATAGAAGTAATCACGAGCGGAAACTACTATAAAAAGAAAAATAAGCATTATGTACTTTATGAAGAAATTATGGAGGGTTTTGATGGTGTAACCAAAAACGTCATCGGTTTCGATGACGGTGTCCTGAACCTGACAAAGAGCGGAGTGACAAATGTACATATGGTGTTTGAGGAGAACAAACGTAACATTACGAACTATATCACGCCCTATGGAAATATTCTGATCGGGGTCGATGCGAGAAAGGTGGATATTAGGGAGTCAGAGGAACAGATCCAGATCAACATTGACTATGCGTTGGATGTGAATTATGAGCATCTGGCGGATTGCCAGATCCATATGAACATCACACCTAGAAATAACGAAGTATTTTCATTACAATAAGCGATGTGCGTCATAAAGGAGGACTTTAAAGTGAACGTGAAAAAGGCGATTATTCCGGCAGCAGGTCTCGGAACCAGATTTTTACCTGCGACAAAGGCACAGCCGAAGGAAATGCTGGCGATTGTTGATAAACCGACGATCCAGTATATCATCGAAGAGGCGGTTGCTTCCGGAATTCAGGACATTATCATCGTAACAGGCAGAAATAAGCGCTCTATTGAGGATCATTTTGACCGCTCGATTGAATTGGAGCTGGAGTTAGAGAAAAGTGAAAAGACCGAAATGCTTGAAATGGTTCGTAAGATTTCAGAT
>CAZBRY010000254.1:1151-3341 GCA_964494285.1 uncultured Lachnospiraceae bacterium | reverse complement strand
CATCATAGAATGGATCCGGAAACGCCGCTTGAGGAAACGATGGAGGCGCTGGCAGGCATCGTGCACAGCGGCAAGGCACTGTATGCGGGAATCTCCAATTATGACAAAGAGCATACGGAAGCTGCGGCAAAGCTTTTGCGGGAGCTGCATTGTCCGTTTATCGTGAATCAGAGGAGCTATTCCATCTTTAACAGGGCAATTGAGGAGGACAGCGTAAAAGCATACTGTAAGGAGGCCGGAATTGGCATCATCGCCTTCAGCCCGCTCGCGCAGGGACTTTTGACGGACAAGTATCTGCATGGGATTCCATCCGACAGCAGGATCGCAAAGGACGGCCGTTTCTTAAAGGAATCCGCATTAACACAGGAGCGGCTTTCACAGATTACGGCCCTGAATGAGCTGGCGTCACAGAGAGGACAGACTCTGGCGCAGATGGCGCTGTCGTGGATACTGAAGGATGACGGGGTATGCTCCGTATTGATCGGCGCGTCCAGGCCGGAGCAGATCACAGAAAATATCGGCATCGTTTCCCAAACGAAATTTACGGAAGAAGAGCTGAAAAAAATAGACGAAATCAGCCTCTGAAAGCCTTGAATTCCCCAAAAATATTTGTTATAATCACATTGAAATAATTTTCAATGAAATTATTTTCAACAAGAAAGGAAGTAGAACTAAAATGACAGTGCGGGAAGAACAAAAGGAGAAAAGACGAGAGGTAATTTTGTGGGCGGCGCTGGACTTATTTATAAGAAAGGGGTATGGAAATACAAAAATTGCGGATATTGCAAGTGCGGCCGATATGAGCATGGGACTACTCTTTCATTATTATAAATCGAAAGAAAAGCTGTACGAGGAGTTGATCCGTATCGGGAGTGAAAAACTTAAAATGGAATTTGCTTTTTCAAACGAATCCCCGCTGTCTGTTTTTCGAACGGCTGCAGAGGATATTTTTGAAATGTTCGCCAAAAACCCATTTATTGCAAAGATGTTTGTGCTGATGGAAAATGCGCAACACTCGGATTCTTTACCTCGCGATGTTAAAGAGTTGCTTTTGGAATCGAACAGACTGGTAAAAAAGAGTATTCCAGTAATAAAAAAAGGCCAGATGCTCGGAGAAATCAGAGCTGGCAACGCAGAGACCCTTGCGATCACATTCTGGTGTTCTATTCAGGGGATTGCGCAGTATATTGCCTTGCGACCTGAAGCACCCTGTCCCAATTCGGACTTGATAATTTCGCTGCTTGCCGGTTAAAAGCGTTTTCTGAAGTTCTTACCGGACAAATAAAATTAGGAGAATGGATCATGAAAACAAAAAGAAATGTGAGTATTTTTATTGTGATCACATTGGCGAGCGGGTGGCTGGGCGTACTGATTGACAGATTGCTGCCGAAGCAGCCCGAAGGCAATTCCTTAGGAATGGGCTTGTGGCTGATATTACCGTTACTGACGGCCGTCATACTCACGCTTGCCTGCCGTGACGGAAAAGAAATCGGACTCAGGCCGAATTTTAAAGGAAACGGAAAATGGTATTTACTGTCTCTGCTCATTTATCCTGTAGTTACCGCGGCCACTGTCGGCCCGGCGTTGCTTTTTGGCTGTATCGATGTGTCTGCTTTTACAATCAAAGAGTTTCTTTCGCTTGCGGCTTTTTTCATAGCCGTCAATTTCATCAAAAATATTTTTGAAGAATTTGCGTGGCGCGGCTTCTTAGCGTCAAAACTGATTGAGTTGGGGCTGAATGACTGGCTGATTTATCTCGTCACCGGGCTTGTGTGGTCGTTGTGGCATGCAGCTTATTATCTCGTATTTTTGCCGGATCGGTACTTTGAAACGATTTCAAGGGGCGGTATGGTTTTATCAGGCTGTATCCTGATGCTGTGCTGGACCGTTATGTATGTGGAAGTATACCGGCTTACAAAATCGGTGTGGCCGTGCGTGCTTATGCATGCGATAGAAGATGGCATTCCCACCGTTTTAGTCACAACGGGAGGTTTTCTTACCTTTACAGGCAGCGGAGACCTTTGGTGGAATCCCGTCAGCGGGATCGCCGCGACGGTGCTGTTTCTTGCGGCAGGCTTTTGGCTCAGATCGGTTCGAATAAAAAGAGACTCGGAAACGATATAAATTTTTTATGAAAATAACCTCCTGTGCAGAATTTCCATGGTAGACAATAGAATTTTGTATGTATTT
>CAZBRY010000254.1:0-1141 GCA_964494285.1 uncultured Lachnospiraceae bacterium | reverse complement strand
TTCTTTTCAATTATTTATCTCCAAATTTTGTATGTATTTTAAAAATCTGCATTGCTATAATTTATCTGTAGTTAAGGAATGCGGCTATGCCGCTAATCATGAAGGAGGATATTTTAGTATGAAGAAGAAATTGTTAAGTGTGTTACTCAGTGCAACAATGGTAGCAAGTCTGCTTGTCGGCTGTGGCAGCGCAGCAGCGCCTGCAACGACGGAAGAACCGGCAGCAACGCAAGAAGCTGCTCCGGCAGAAGAAGCGGCTGACGAAACAGCAGAAGCGCCTGCAGCTTCAGGCGGAAAGAAAGTTGCTGTAGCAATGCCTACCCAGTCATCGGAAAGATGGATCAATGACGGGGCAAACATGAAAGAGAAATTGGAAGCACTCGGATATGAGGTAGACCTTCAATATGCAGAAGATGATGTTCAGGCTCAGGTTTCTCAGATCGAAAATATGATCGCGAGCGGTGCTAACTGTCTTGTTATTGCAGCGATTGACTCTTCAGCTCTTGTAAACGTAGAGGCACAGGCAAAAGAAGCTGGCATCCCGATTATTGCTTACGATCGTTTGTTAATGGATACGGACGCTGTTTCCTACTATGCAACCTTTGATAACAAGGGTGTTGGTACGGCAATCGGTAAGTACATCGAGGAAACAAAGGATCTTGCTAATGCGGAAGCAGACGGAAAGTCCTACACGATCGAGTTTTTCATGGGATCTCCCGATGATAACAACGCAGTTATGTTGTACAACGGTTTGCTGGAAGTTCTTCAGCAATACCTTGACAGCGGCGTACTTGTTTGTGAATCCGGAAGAACATCCTTTAGCGATACCTGTATCTTAAGATGGTCTCAGGAAACAGCTCAGCAGAGCTGCGAAAACTACTTGACAGGCTTTTATGCAGACAAGAAGCTGGATATTTGTGCAACAGCATTTGATGGTTTTGCATATGGATGTAAGGCAGCACTCGAGGGCGCAGGCTATAAGGTTGGTGTTGACTGGCCGCTTATCACAGGACAGGATGCAGAGCTTATGGCAACGAAGAACATCATCAGTGGTGCTCAGACAATGTCTATCTACAAAGACACACGTCTCCTTGCTGAAAAGTGCGTAACGATGGTTCAGGCAGTTTTGGAAGGTGCAGAG
>CAZBRY010000253.1:0-3354 GCA_964494285.1 uncultured Lachnospiraceae bacterium | reverse complement strand
TCACCGGCAGGATGGATTTTATAAAAACCCTGTATTGGTTTCATATCATTACACCGCTTGGCTTTATTACCTTTGCGGTCTGCCTGGTGTGGGAGCATTTTAGGTGCCATAACTCGGCGGCGAAACGTTTTGCTCCCGCTGTGCTGCTGCTTGCGGTCTCTGCCGTCCTTGAGGTCATCAATTACTGGCTGAACCTGATTGGGGTGCTGACCTTATTTTTCCAGATGGGGGTTTTGATTTTTATCGTATTTCTCGGAATTGTCAGCGGTTACTATGTTAGGGAATCGATGCTCATAGCTGCTGAGAAAAATCGACTGGAATATGAAATGTCAGCTATGGAGCAGCACCTTTCTCTCCAGAGAATGCAATATCAAAAAATTGCGGAGGATAATGAGCTGGTCAAGCTTCAGCGACATGACCTGCGTCACCAGCTTGCCGTGCTGCGCGGTTTGACAGCTGACGAGCAGAAGCTGAACGACTATATAGATGGATTGGCCGCCCGAATTCCGGCAGCCGAGAGCGTTCGGCTTTGTGAAAATTATGCCGTGAACGCTGTAGCAGCATATTATTATGCAGTGGCACAGAAAGCGGAGATCGATATTTTTGCCCGGCTTGCGATACCGCAGGGATTGGATGGCAGAGTGGAGAGCGATCTTTGTGTTGTGGTGGGAAATCTCATGGAGAATGCGATAGAAGCCTGCGGACGAATGACAAATGGCAAGCGTTTTATTCGTATAGTCAGTGAATTAGAGCAGGGTATTTTGACCCTTGTGGCAGATAATAGCTTTACCGGTAAAATCCACAAGCAGGAGGATATTTTCCTGTCCTCTAAGCGTCGGGGCGAGGGTCTGGGTACCTCTTCTGTGACGGCGGTAGCGAAAAAATACGGTGGCAATACCCTCTTTGAGGAAAAAGAAGGTGTATTTCAGGCTTCCGTATATTTGAGGATCGATCAGGCGGAAACAGAGGCAGAAACACAAACTTAAACGGGGTGCCCTTAGGCACCCGCGTTTATTTTGAGCCAGTTCTTTTATTGCGTGATAAGTTCCTCTGCCATTTCATAAAGTCCGGCCGCGTCCAGAGCGGAATGAAAGCACATCAGGTTATAATGCATTCCATCCTTATCCCACGAAACATTAGAGACGCTGGATTCCTCGACGACATCCGAACCATAGGAAATATAGTAGTGCGGCCCTTCCATGTTGGCTTCGTCTTCCGGCGTCAGCTCGTAATCCACGGGTACGAATTTGTAATGATCGAGATTGTAGGAGACGCTGATTCCGTCGATAACGGTCGTCTCTGTCGGCTCAGGCTCATTTTCCGCAGCTTCGGGCAATACCGCGTGTACGACGAGAGAAATTTCCGGCGAGCCTTCCCGTGTATAACGTCCCCACCACTCTTTAAAGCTGTCCATGCGGTTAAATTCATCGTCGAGCTTGTCGACGTCGTTGACTTCCATGTTTGAGAAAGTATAGCCGTTTGAAAAGCTTTCGACCGAATCAAAGGTAAATCCGGCTTCTTTTTGCGACTTTTCAAGCTTGTCATAGGAAGTATAGGCATTTCCGGGCTTTGAAGAGCTGGCATAGCCCGTTATCTTTCCTCCGGCATAAACGCCGGTAGGAATCAGGATACAGAGTGCCGCAGCCGTTACCATGGCCCATTTCATATTTAATTTTTTCATAGAAACCTCCGTTTTCGGATGATCCGCTGTGCGGGCGGTCCGATCGCCGCCGGCCGCATCGATGCGTTCATCAATTGCTGTTTTCAGTTTGACGGAAGCGGAGATGGAATTACCTTCCTGAAATAAGGCTTGTGTGATTTGTTTGTCCAAATTGTCCTGCCTTCTCATAATAAGGAACCTCCTGTTCATTGTTCTGCAAAACATCGCGAAGAAGCATGCGTGCGGTAAAAAGCCTCGACTTTACCGTCCCCTCCAGACAGCCGCATACGCTTGCGATTTCCTTGATCGACATTTGGTCATAGTAGTAATACACAATGACGAGCCGGTATTTCATATCCAGACTTCTGATTGCGCGGCAGATTTCCGACGTTTGCTCCGATTCGAGAGTGTGATCGAGCGCCGTAATGCCGTCGCTGTGCTCTGCGGCCAGCCCGATTTCCGGATCCGGCAGCTCTCTTGCAGCTTTTTTCCCATAATGCCATGCGGTTCTCGTCAAGATTTGAAACAGCCATGACTTAAAACCCGAGCTATCCTTTAATTCGGAGCAATGCAGATAACATTTGATAAAGGTTTCCTGCGCGATGTCCTCGCTGTCGGCAAGATTTCCGACGATCAGGTAAGCCATCCTTAAAATCCGGTTCTGATACCGTTCATAAATCTGGTCAAACGCTGCCCGATCCCCCTGCCTCATGCATTCTACCAAATAGATTTCGTCCTCCAAGGGCTCCCTCCTTTCTCCCGCTCATTTTTGGTGCACCTAATAGATAGAGCAAAAAAGTTTAGGTTTGGTTCATTTTTATTATATCGAAATTTATAAAAAGTTCATCTTGAATTTTCATGGAAAAGCAAATATAATAGAGATGTTCCGCACGAGTGGCTCAGTGGTGGAGCATCGCCTTCCCAAGGCGAGGGCCGCGGGTTCGAATCCCGTCTCGTGCTTCACCAATTTCGTCAGAAGACTTTTGTTTATGAGGCTTCTGGCGATTTTTTGTTTTTGGAGTTTTGAGTCTCCATCCGTTATTGTAACATGTTGTAAGTTATAAATGAGAACATTATAATAGTTTCATGCAAATGTCACTTGAAATAAGCTGACGCTGGCACGATGCTTGTTAATGGCCATGTTCTTAATAAGGATGCGAAAAAGATTTGCGTTTATTAAGTTTTGGTGTTGTAGATAAAATGGCGCTCATCATATCTTTGGTGTGGATAGTCGGTTTGGGATTAGTGGTGTATTTAGCTTCGCTGTCGGTCTATAAATATGAGAAACAAGGATAGAATGAGGGATGCTTATGCGCGTTGAGTGGGTCAATTGTCCTATTTTTGCAAACAAAACCGGGAAAGGAGCTGCCGATGAATGATGAGCGATCAAAACATCCCCGACCTATTGATAGTTCAGCCCCAGCGGTCACGGACTGCACATTTTTGTCACCGCCGATGCCGCCAATATCGCTGCTTTCCAAACCAAAAGAGCATTTAATACAATGTGCAAAGTCGGAAGTGTAACAATCGCAATATCGGAAGTAATTCGACGCTATTTTCGGAAGTAAATACTTGATATTTACGGAAGTTGGTGATATACTATTGACACAGAACATTTTCTGAGAACGGAGTGGATCGCATGGAACGCAAATATTTAAGCAGAATCGCCGATAGATTGCTTGCCGAACGGTTGG
>CAZBRY010000252.1:0-3361 GCA_964494285.1 uncultured Lachnospiraceae bacterium | reverse complement strand
GCGATGAGACAGGCGGCATTCCGGTCGTCATGCACGGCGGTTCCGGCGTGAGCAGGGAGGATTTCCACGCCGCGATCAGAGCGGGCGTTCGAAAAATCAACTATTTTACTTATATGGACAAGGCGGGCGGCGCTGCGGTCGGCACTTTTGCAGGGGAGCTTGAGAGCGGGAAGCCGGTATTTTTTACGGAGGTCGTCAGGAAAGCGTCCGCCGCGATGAAAGAAAATGTGAAAGACGCGATGCGGACGTTTGCACGGATAGACGAAAAATGAGGACAGGAGAAAACAGATATGAAAAAAATGACATTTGCGCTTTGCTTCTGCAACAGAGGCTTTATGCCGGGCGAGCTCATTTATGAAGCGCGGGAGGATATGATCCATGCGGTGACGCAGGCGGGTTATGATTATATCGCGATGGACAGGGACGCGACGAGATACGGAGGCGTCGAGACGCGCGAGGAGGGCCTTTTGTATGCAAAATGGCTGAAGGCGCATGAGGGCGCCTATGACGGCGTTATTTTCTCGATGCCGATTTTTGCGGACGAGAATGGAGCGATCATGGCGCTGCAGGATGCCGGAGTGCCGATCTTGATGCAGGCATATCCGGATGAGCTTGGCAAAATGGATTTTAAGCACCGGAGAGATGCGTACTGCGGCAAATTTTCCGTGACCGATGTGTTTACCCAATATCAGGTGCCGTTTACCGTGTTGAAGCCGCATGTCGTACATCCGCTTTCTGAGCGGTTTGCGGAGAATTTAAGAGATTTTGCCGCCGTCTGCCGTGTTGTAAACGGCATGAAGCGGTTTAATGTGGGCTGCATTGGGGCGAGGACGACTGCGTTTAAAACGGTGCGCTTTGACGAGCTTGCCCTGCAGAAATATGGGATCACCGTGGAATCCTTTGACCTTTCCGAGCTGGTTTTTAAAGTGAATGCAATGGATGACGCGGATGTGCGCGTTATGGCAAAAGAGGCCGTGCTTAGAGGTTACACCGACTGCTCAAAGGTGCCCGCCGAAAATATGGCTACGCTCGCCAAGGTGTCGGTCGTGCTCGACGAATATATCGAGGAATACCGGTTGGATGCGCTGACGCTTCGTTGCTGGAATGAGATGGAAACGATTCTCAGGATCTGTCCCTGCGTGCTGTTAAGCGAGTTGAACGACAGGGGGATCGTCGCTTCCTGTGAGATCGACATGTGTTCCGCGATTACGATGAGGGCGATGAATCTGGCAAGTGGAGAAGCGACCGCCGTGCTTGATTGGAACAACAACTACGGAGACGACGAGGATAAGGTGATTTTATTCCACTGCGGTCCGGTGGCGCAAAGCCTGATGACGCAGAAAGGAACGGTGACGGAGCACAAGATGTTTGCGAAGAACGATCCGGGTTCGGGTTGGGGGAGCAACGAGGGCAGGATTAAGGCGTTCCCCATGACGTTTTCCAATTGCCAGACGAAGGACGGCAGGCTCGTTATTTACGCGAGCGAAGGGGAATTTACGGAGGATGTGATCGAAAGCGATTATTTCGGATGCGCGGGTGTGGCGCAGATACCGGATTTGCAGAATAAGCTGATCCGGCTCGCGCGGGGCGGCTTTAAGCACCACACGTCGGTGGGTGTCGGCCGCTGTCAGGAGGTGCTGAAGGAGGCGTTTACGAATTATTTGCATTACGACTGGGTGGATATTGATTAAGGAGGCTCTGCCATGAAAATTGCGGGACTTGATATCGGCACGACAGGCTGTAAACTGACGGTATTCGATGAAATGGGAACTTATCTGGACAAGGCTTACTGCGATTACCCGGTGACACGGCAAAAGGAGGCGCACGAGGTGGATGCCGCTGCGATCATGCGGAGCGTTTATGCCGTCCTGACGGAAATAGGGGCAAAGCACAGGGATATCGCCGGAATCGGCGTCACGAGCTTTGGAGAGACGTTTGTCATGACGGATGCAAACGGAAATCCGCTTCACCGGGCGATGCTTTATACCGACCCGAGAGGGCGCGAGGAACTAAAGGAGCTTGTGGAGGCGATGGGAGCGGACGGAGAAAAGGAAATCGCATCGATCACGGGCGTGAGGCCGCATGAAATGTACAGCATCGCAAAGCTCATGTGGCTGAAAAAGCATGAGCCTCAGATATTTTTTAAGGCAGCACACCTATTTTTAATAGCGGACTATGTGGTATTCTGCCTGACGGGCGAGGCTAAAATCGACTATTCCCTCGCCTCGCGCACGATGGCGTTTGACATTCATGCGCTGCAGTGGAGCGGCCGCATTCTGGAGGCGGCAGGGATTGATGCAGGGCTGCTGTCCCGACCGGTTATGGCGGGAACGGTTGCGGGAGGGTTGAAGCCGGAAGTTTCCCTGAAAACGGGTCTTTCCCCTCAAACGCAGATCGTCGTGATCAGCCACGATCAGGTGGCGGCAGCAGCAGGTGCGGGCGTTTTTGATTCTGATACGGCTGTGGACGGTGCGGGGACGGTAGAGTGCATCACGCCTATTTATGATGAAATACCGGACAGGGATGTGATGTTTGAAGGAAATTATGCTGTGGTTCCTTATGTCATTCCGGGCAAATACGTCTGCTACGCCTTTTCCTATACGGGCGGCGCGCTGATCCAGTGGTGCGTCGAAACGATGGCGAAAAAAGAAAAGGAACTGGCAAAACAGGAAGGGGTCCCGGTTTATGAATATTTGGAAAGACAATCGGAAAGTCCGACGGGACTGTTGGTACTTCCGCATTTTGCGGGCGCGGCTACACCATACATGGACACCGGCTCCAAAGGCGCCATTTTGGGTCTGACGGCAGGACATGGCGTTGGCACGATTTACCGCGCCTGCATGGAGGGCGTCGTCTATGAAATGATGCTGAACATGGAATATTTAAAAGGCTCGGGCATCCATTTTCAAATGCTTCATGCGACCGGAGGCGGCGCGAAATCAAAGGAATGGATGCAGATGAAAGCGGATATGCTCGGTATCCCGATCACCGCTTTGGCGACGGCGGATGCCGGAACAGTCGGAAGCGCGATGCTGACCGGAATCGCAGTCGGCTGCTTCCGCGACATCGCTGATGCCGCCGCCCATATGGTAGAAAGACGAAAGGTATACTATCCCAGAGATGGGATGCATGAGAAGTATATGGAAATTTATAAAAGATATCGGAAGCTATACAAGGCGGTAAGAGATTTGGTATAATTCGTGTATGGGCAGCGGAACATAAAATCCATAATCAGCAAAACGAAGGGAGCAAATTTTATGAATCCTTATATAGGACATGATTCACAGTATTACGGAGTGGAGGAACACCGTCTCATCGGCGGCAAAGGAGACGGAATGCGGCTGCTGGAGGTCAACAACGG
>CAZBRY010000251.1:0-3363 GCA_964494285.1 uncultured Lachnospiraceae bacterium | reverse complement strand
ATTTAGATGGAGTAATCAGAGCGGCACAAAAAGCCATCGACAATACGAGAAGCGTAGGCATCGGAACAAAGCCATGTACGATTCCGGCAGTGGGGCATCCTAATTTTAGGATCGAGGAAGGAAACATGGAGGTGGGAATCGGACACCACGGCGAGCCCGGAATTAGCGTACAGCCGTTAAAAACCGCGAATGAGATCGCGGTGCAGATGCTGGACATTATCCTGCCGGATCTGCCTTTTCAGGAGAACGACGAGGTCGCCGTTTTACTTTCCGGGCTGGGCGCAACACCTGTCATGGAGCAGTATATCGTTTACAATAAGGTGGCCGGGCTTTTGAAAGAAAAGGGAATCAGGGTATGCCGTTCTTATGTCGGGAACTATTTTACATCCCTTGATATGATGGGCGTCACCTTAACACTGATGAAACTGGACGAGGAGTTAAAGGGACTGCTCGAAACGCCTGTTCAGACGGTCGGACTCACACAATTTTAAGGAATGGGAGAATAGGATGGACTTTAAAAATAAAGACGGGGTGGCCATTGTGGAAAATCTGATCAAAGTCATCCGCGAAAAAAGGGACTATCTAAGTGAGATCGACGGACTGATCGGCGATGGTGATCATGGGATCAATATGAACAAGGGTTTTCAACTCTGTAAAGAAAAAATGCAGAGAAAGGAACTTTCGATGTCCGAAGCATTCCAGATGCTGAGCGATACGCTGATGACGGAAATCGGCGGTTCTATGGGGCCACTTTACGGAGTTTTTTTTGAAGCGTTTGCACAGGAATCTGAGCGAGAGGAGGAAATTGACGCCTCCGTTTTTGAACGGATGCTCAAGGGTGCCAAGAAAGAGGTCGAAGAAATCGGAGGTGCAAAAAAGGGAGACAAGACACTCTTGGACACGCTGATTCCGGCTGTGGAAGCCTATTCGAAAGCTCTGTCGAAAGGAAAAGATCTTTTTCTGGCGCTTGAGGAATTAAAAGGAGCCGCTTATGACGGCTGGAATTCAACGAAGGAGATGGTTGCTAAAATTGGAAGAGCGAGCCGCCTCGGTGAACGCTCCCGTGGCGTTTTGGACGCAGGAGCTACAAGCTGCTATTTTATCGTCGACACAATCGCATCGTCCGTACAGCAGCTCATAAGGGATTAGCCTTCGTCTCAACTTTCATTATTTATGCATCGAAAATATGCTTTTCGCTTAAAAACATGCGAAAAGACACTTGACAAATGAAAATAGGAATGGTAAATTTATTTCATAAAAGTAATTTGCACAAAAATAATTTTCATGAAATTAATTCACAAATATGATAATGAATATGATATAATATGGATGTATTATACCATAGGTGTATATTATTTACAATTATCAAATGAAAAGGAATGAGGGAAAATAATGAAAGATGATTTTGGGCAAGTTACACCGGCAATACTATTAAATATCAGATCAAAGGCGCAGCAGATGAATGTGGCACAAAAAACGCTGGCAGATTACATTTGTAATCACTTCTCTACGATTGAAGGAATGCAGATTAATATTCTTGCCGAAAGAAGCGGTGTCAGCACGCCGACCGTATCTAGATTTGTGAAATATCTTGGTTATGAAAATTACAGGACCTTTCAGGTAGAAGTCGCAAAGAGTGAAGTGAAAAATAAGCAGATCAGCTTGAAGGGGTACTCTACGATCACAGAAAATGATAAAACGGATAACATCTGTCATAAAATTTTTGAGGCCAATATCCAGACGCTAAGGGACACACTGGCAATTATCGATTATGAGCTGTTGGAACAAACGGCGGATTTGATAGTAAAAGCCAAGCGATTAATTATTTTTGCACAGGGAAGGTCGACGGTCACGGCAAACAGTATTCGTCTGCGGCTTTTCCGGCTGGGCATCACATGTATGTTTTATTCGGATACACACGAAGCGGCTGTTACATCCTCTCTTATGAAAAAAGGAGATGTTGTGATGGCAATCAGCACCTTTGGGCGCAGTAAGTCCGTTCTGAGTAGCATCAGGCGCGCGGCGCAGAATGGTGCCAAGGTAATAGGAGTTACGAGTTATGATGACACCCCTCTTGAGAAAAACTGCCACATTATATTAAAAACGGTTGATAATGAACCGGTTGACTTTGGACTGGAGCCCTCCTGCTCTACCGTGACACAAATGGTAATGCTGGATTGTCTTTATATTCTTGTTTCAAAAAGACTGAGTGCAGATGGGGAAAAGAGCTTTAAGGCGACATGTGAAGCGATTCAGGAGGAGAGGGCGTAGAAAAATTAAAATTGAAGGAGATCAGTTATGCTAGTCAGTTTACAGGAAATGTTACAGGAAGCGGAAAGAAAAAATTTTGCAATTGCATCAATCAATACACCAAACCAAATATCGCTGAGGGCGGTGATTGAGGCTGCGGAGGCCACAAATATGCCCATCACACTCAATCATGCACAAACCGAAGAAAGCGTCGTTCCGATTGAAATCGCAGTTCCGCTTATGCTGGAATATGCTAAAAAGTCAACGGCACCGATTTCCGTACACGTGGATCACGGCTATGATTTTAATCACTGCATGAAGGCGGTACGTTTGGGCTGTACATCGATCATGTATGATTGTTCGAGATTTCCTTTGCAAAAGAATATCGAAGAGGTGAGGAGGTTTGTCGATATCGTAAAGCCGCTTGGAATTGGTGTGGAAGCTGAGCTTGGTGCGATGCCAAACAACATGCCGAGCGAGGTGCACGGACAGGAGACAAGCGATTTGTCCGATTTGAGCATTTATTTCACGAATCCGGGCGAAGCACAGGAATTCTGCGAGCGTGCCGGCTGTGACGTTTTGACGGTATCGTTCGGTACGGTGCACGGAATGTACGCCGGTACACCAAATCTGGATATCGAGCTTGTCAAGGAAATCAAAAAAAGGGCGGGCGCTATTTCTCTGGGCATGCATGGCGGTTCCGGCATTCCTTTTGACCAGATCCAAAAGGCAATTGATGCCGGAATCAAGAAAATCAATTATTTTACCGCGATCGATACGGCTCCGGCTCCTTATCTTGCAAAGACGATTGCGGAGGCAAAAAATCCTGTAAACTTCTGTAACCTCGCAAATCAGGCAATGGAAATCATTTATGAGCAGACGGTTGAAATATTAAATGTATTTAAAAATGAAAAGGCATAACTGCAATGTATATCGGATTGGATATCGGGACATCCGGAACGAAAGCTGCATTGGTGGATCGTAACGGAAAGGTATTGGAGAGCTGTCAGGTCAATTACGATTTTTCTAATACGAAGGATGGACACAGGGAGCTTGATGGAGATATGGTATGGGAGGCCGTTAAAAAATGTCTGCGTCGTACCGGTGCAAAGC
>CAZBRY010000250.1:0-3380 GCA_964494285.1 uncultured Lachnospiraceae bacterium | reverse complement strand
AATCTCATTATGCAGTCCCTGGATTATATTATTATGATAACAGTGTTGTTGAAATGGCAAAAAACGTAAAGCCTTCGGACAGAGGCGAAATTGAGATCACAAGTGTAAACAATGCATATCTCATGAGGGGAGAACTGCATGTGGAGACACTTGGACGAGGGTTTGCATGGCTGGATACGGGGAATCACGATATGCTTCTGGATGCCGCAAATTTTGTGAGCGCGTTTCAGAACCGCCAGGGAATGTATATTTCTTGCATTGAAGAGATTGCTTATCGAAGGGGCTTTATTAGCAAAGACCAGCTGTTAAAGCTGGCGGAGCCGCTGATGAAAACAGAATATGGGAAGTATCTGATTGATGTTGCAAATGGTTTATAGTAATATTGAAAGCATGTAAGCAGGGGAATTGGCCAGATTTCGACGGCCAAGCTTAGGAATTTGTGAAAGGGAGGACAGGATGAACGGATTTAATAAGGGAAAATCTGAGAAATATTTGAAGGAAAAAAAGAAGAAATTTAACGGGAAAGAAGCGGTTCAATGCCAACCTGTTGCTTGGGAGGAATTTCAGCAGAAAAAAGAAAGCGAGCAGATCAGAAAAGATAAATATGAGTGGGACAGACCGCTCGTAGAGGAGTCTTGGGAAATCGATGAAGATGTAATGCCCATTCAGAATAAAAGTATGAAGCGTCCTGTCGCAAAGCAGGCAGCACAGGAGCCTGAGCGGGTGCATGCTGTCGGTGAACTCGAGCAGAATATTATTAATTCCACGATCATGGAAGATGAATTCCTCTTTATTGAGACTGCACGCGCACAAAGTGCCGCAAAAAACGGGTTGTCGGGCGAGGGCAAGTTGCCTAAAAGACAACAAGGCGTTCCGTATATGGCAGAAGGTCAGGAAAGTATTTATGATAAGTATGCCAAAGAGGATCGGGAGCTGGAAAAGGAGATTTCCGGCAAGCTTGATGCGGTCGGCGTGACCTTGAAGGGAGCGGATCAAAGATCAATCAAGGAGTCCGTGGACAAGAAAATTATTATTCAGTCAGAGGAGTTAAAGCATAAAAGAAAAGCCGAAAAAAATGCGTTTGGTGGGAAAAAAGTAAGGCGCCGCGTTCCGAAGGGAACGGCGGATCTGCAAGGAAGACCGCAAAGAGCTGCGCAAAGAGGTTTGGCAGAAAAACAACCGGAGCAGACAGTTCGGAAGCAAAGTAAATTCCGCGAGCAGTCAGCGGATTGGCGCGATACGCAGAAGAATCTGATGTCGGATGGAGAGGGCTTTGGTATCGGTGGGACGTTGAAAGGCTTTTTTGGCGGCTTCGGAAACTTTACACCTCTCCAGTGGGCGACTCTCATTATGGCTGCCGTTATTTTTTGCACTGGCATTACGACAACGGCCGTTTATGCGAATTATCAGAGCGAGCAGAATAAAGCGATTGCGGTTGCTTCTCTGAATCAGTTTGAGAAAATGGAAACACAGACGGAAGAGGTGGCGACGACCTTCGAGGAGGAATTGCCGACGGCTGCAGGGGAGCCGGATGAGACGACAGGCAGGGTGTTGTCGCTTGTGTTGACTTCGGTAGAAAAAGACTTAAAGATTAAGCTCGTTGATGACGAGGATATGCTTGTCAAGGGAATTTCGTGGGACGTGACCGTGACAGATGCAGACGGAAAGACATCGGAAAATGAAGATGATGACGAGGATGGCATTATCCACTTGACTGAGGTCAGCGCGGGCGATTATTCCGTGAAGATCAATCCGAGCGACGCGCTGGCAGGCTATGTGCTGCCGTCTGAGGGACAGAGCGTTTCTGTAAAGGCAAAAGTAGAGTATAAGGTTATCCAGAATATCAAGGATGAAATTAAGACAGAGAAAGAAGTCAATGCGGCAGTCGAGGATGCAAACGGCAATCAGGCAGCCGATGTCGAGACCGGTACTGCGCTTACGGATACGGTGGAATGGGTAGAGTCCACAAAGACCGCAAACGGCGAATCCTATGTGGAATCTGCAGTCGTGCTTGCCAATACAGCTAAGGCAACTAAAAAGGAAAATACGTTTGTGGCAGCGCTGCATGTGATGAAGGAGGCTGCAAAGGCCGGTATTTCACCGGATCGGACGATGGGGTATGTGGCGTTGCTGACAGAATCTGGAGATGGCACGACGCAATCGGGAAATACTGCACCAAGTCCGAGTATTTCGATTGATTCGCAGTTATCTCTTGAAGCTGGCAGTAGCAAGCCAATAACTCCGACAATTACAAATGGTGAAGGAAAAAAAGTTACCTGGGATAGTGAAAATAAATCAGTAGCAACTGTCAATGACGAAGGAAATGTGACGGGAATTGCTGCAGGCACGGCTACAATTACGGCAGAGATTGCTGGTGGCAATTCGGCGACTTGTAATGTAACGGTCACCGCAAAAGCGGAAGCCGCAAGCATTTCGGTATCACCAAAAACAGCTAGTGTGGCAGTAGGCGGAACGACAAAACTAACCGCAATCGCAAAGCCGGATGGTACGTCGGTTTCATGGGTGAGCGGGGATCCATCGATTGCGACAGTCGGTGGCGACGGCACTGTAACGGGCAAGAAAGCGGGAACCGTTACGATTACTGCGACAGGTAAGGATAACAAGCAGGATACCAGCAGCGTTACCGTCACCGAAGCGGCAGGCATTTCAATTAGCTCATCAACGACGAGCGTAGCAGTGGGTGCGACAACTGCACTGACCGCCACCGTGACACCTTCCGGAAATACAGTCACCTGGTTGACATCGGATGAAAGTATTGCTGCAATTTCCTCAAATGGCACTTCTTGCACCGTAACGGGAAAGAAGGCAGGTACGGCGACAATTACGGCAAAGGAAGCGAAGGAAGGCAAGACAGCAACGCTGAAAATCACCGTAACGGGCGATACCTATTTGGATACCGCACAGCTTTATGATAAGGATAAAAATGCGCTTTACGTATATGAAAATAATGCATACCGACTTGCAAAGTATGCGGATTATAAGAGCGGCAAGTTCAGCAAATACTATAAGAAGCTGGATGCATTCTTGTATACAGGATGGCAGACGATAGAAGAAAAGACATATTACTATAAAAAAGACAACACATATGTGACGGGTGAGCAGATCATCGCAGGCGTGAAGTATAACTTTGCGACGGACGGCAGTCTGACACAGGGCTCCGGCACGCTTGGAATCGATGTATCAAAATACCAGCCGAGCATCAACTGGTCCTCTGTCAAATCGTCGGGCGTCAGCTATGCGATTATCCGTTGCGGATATCGCGGTTCCTCGACGGGTGCACTCATTCAGGATCCGTACTTTGTATCCCACATCAAGGGTGCGAAGGCGGCGGGCTTAAAGGTCGGTGTTTACTTCTTTAC
>CAZBRY010000249.1:0-3384 GCA_964494285.1 uncultured Lachnospiraceae bacterium | reverse complement strand
AAGTTATTTTCAAAAAACATGCCTATATTGAAATGCTGTCATATGATAAAATTATAGAAGATTAAGAAAAGAGAAATCGTATTTTGTTTGATAAACTGTGAAAATAGATAATAAGAATAGAGACAAAATGAAAAAGTGAACTATGACCCGGAGGTGAACGCATTGACAATTGAAGAATTATTTGAAGAGAAGGAAGGTCAGATATTTGAACGAAAAAGTATAAATATTGCCCCAAAGGATTTAGCCGTTCCAATTGTTGCATTTGCTAATGCTGATGGCGGAAAGCTTGCAATAGGAATTACTGATAAATCACGAAGAATCGAAGGCGTAGATTATGAAACTAAGAAACTAAACGAACTTTTGCGAGTACCATTTGATTTTTGTAATCCGACAATCAAGGTCGGAATAGAAAAAATCCCATGTGTTGATGAAAAAGGAAGAGGCAATCATGTGATTGTGATGCATATAGATGCTAGCCCACAGGTTCATGCAAATTAGGCAGATGATGTGTTCCTTAGAGTTGGAGATAAATCTAAATTACAGACATTTGAAGAAAGACTCCAACTGAATTATGACAAGGGAGAACGTTATTTTGAAGATAAGGCAGTCCCTGATGCAACATTAGATGATATAGATATGGACTTGGTAAAGGTATATACTGATAAAATCAATTATGGCAAAAGTCCATTGGAATATCTAAAGGAAAATAGAGGATTCGTGAAAGAAAAAGATGGAGATATTCAGATTAGTTCAGCAGCCATTCTGCTGTTTGGTGAGAACACGCAGAACTTCTTTCCACGTGAGAGGATTCGTTTTATCCGTTATGAGGGAACAGAAGAAAAATTTGGAACAGAAATGAATGTTATTAAAGATGTCATCTTTGAAGGAACATTGCTTAACATGATAAGCGAATCGATTGCATATCTGGATACGCAGGTAAAAGAGAAAACTTATCTTGGATCGGACGGAACCTTTGTTACGGATGAGGAATATCCCAAATTTGTTAGGCAGGAGCTGATTGTTAATGCTGTGACACATCGTGCTTACAGTATTACCGGTACAGATATTCAGATAAAGATGTTTGATAATCATATTGTGGTTGAGAGCCCAGGAAAGCTTCCAGGACTTGTACGAGCAGATAATATTCGATTTACACATTTCTCAAGAAATCCTAAAATTGCAGAGTTTTTGAAGAATTACAAATTTGTAAAAGAATTTGGTGAGGGTGTTAATCGTATGTGTAACGAGCTGGAATCTGTGGGATTAAAAGCTCCAGTTTATTATACAAACACATTTATGCTACAGGCGGTTATTTACAATACAAATGTTGAAGAAACTGGCGATTCACCTGAAAAGTTGGCGATTGATGTTAATAAGTCGGCGATTAGTACTCGAAAATCGGCGATAGAAATGCAAAGGCCGGCGATTGAAGTGATAAAGTCCGCGATTGAGAAACAAAAGTATAACAAACCAACAAGAGTAAATATTCTTAAAGTATATGATGAGATTGATGAGAATCAGATTTTTGGTACAAAAGAAATTGAAGATATACTTGACTGCTCTGCTTCTACGGCAAGAGCGCTAATTGTAAAATTTAGAGAAATGCAGGTCGTTGAAAGTGTAGTTGGAAAGGGAAAAGGAAAATATATATTTGTCATAGGGAATAAGTAATAAGCCTAAATTATTAGAAGCTTATATGAAATTCGATGGTATGCCCAGAATTGCGGATGTCAAGGCTCTTAGGGAGATGCACTGAAGCTGATGATTTTGTATTTAACCAAACGTTGTTTGTGTAAGTTATTTACAATGCAAGTTATTTACACCCAACTGTCTTGTCACCTGTAAACAAAAGTGGTATACTGTCAAGCAATGTACAAAATCTGCTGTCAAGCGATGTACAAAATCTGCAGTAATGCGATCGATAGAATCTGCGGTAAAGAGGAGACAAAAATGTTGATACAGGATGAGATACAGAAGGTAAAGCGTGAGAAGAAGGCGGTCATTCTGGCACATTATTATGTGGCGGATGAGGTGAAGGAAATAGCGGATTACGTGGGGGATTCTTATTATTTAAGCAAGGCTGCCACGAGAACAGAAGCAGAAAGAATCATTCTCTGCGGGGTTTCGTTTATGGCAGAGAGTGCGAAGCTCTTAAATCCGGACAAGCGTGTGTTTCTACCGGATGCGTCGGCGGATTGCCCGATGGCGCATATGGCGGGAAAGGATCACGTGCTGCGCATGCGCGAGGAATATGAGGATCTGGCGGTTGTGTGTTATATTAATTCTACGGCGGAAATAAAGGCCTGTTCGGATGTCTGCGTGACATCTGCAAATGCAGTGAAGATTGTGAAAAAGTTACCCTATCGAAATCTGTTTTTTATACCGGACGGGAATTTGGGCGCGTATGTCGCAAAGCAGGTGCCGGAAAAAAATATGATTTTAAATGAAGGTTTCTGCCCGATTCATGCGGCAATTACGCGTGCAGGGGTGCTTGCCGCAAAAAAGGCGCATCCGCAGGCGGAATTTGTCGCGCATCCGGAATGCACGTGTGATGTGCTTGTGGAAGCGGATTACATAGGGAGCACATCCGGCATGATTCAATATGTGACAGAGAGCGCTTCCAAGGAGTTTATCGTTGGGACGGAGACCGGTGTTTTCTATGAAATGAAAGAAAAGAATCCGGACAAGCTGTTTTATCCGGTGAATGCAAGACAAATCTGCACAGATATGAAAAAAGTCACCTTAGAAAATGTGCTGGACATCTTGATCGGTGAGAAAAACGAGATATTTGTGGAAGAAGAGCTGCGCTTAGCAGCCATGAGACCGCTGAAGCGGATGCTTGAGTTGGGCGAATAGCCGGAAAAGAGGAGTTTTATGGAGACCGATTATTTGATTGTCGGATGCGGCTGTTCCGGTTTGTACTGCGCCCTGCATCTCCCTGCAAATAGAAGAATCACGATGATTACAAAGTCAGACGCAGAGAGCAGCGACTCGTTTCTGGCTCAGGGAGGCATGTGCATACTGCGGGATGAGGCTGACTATGACAGCTATTTTGAAGACACGATGAAGGCGGGACATTATGAGAATGACAGAACATCGGTCGAGATCATGATTCGTTCCTCAAAAGCGGTAGCAGAAGAGCTGATCAGTTACGGAGTCGAGTTTCAGCGTGAGAAAGGCGGCGGGCTGGCTTTTACCAGAGAGGGTGCGCATTCGAGCAAGCGGATTTTATTTCATAAGGATATTACGGGAAAAGAAATTACCGGAAAGCTGCTTAAGCGGGTGAGGGGCCTGCCTAATGTCGAAATACTGGAGCACACGAAGATGCTGGATTTGATCTGTCAGGATCAGGTGTGTAGGGGCACTGTGATAGAGAGACCGGAC